>JALYQE010000091.1 GCA_030855965.1 Verrucomicrobiota bacterium
AGAAGCCGCGGTCTTGCGCATCCTGCTCAACGCCGAGCGGCTTGACCTGCCCGAGAAATACGAGCCGGTCAAAGGGACGCCGACCGCGCTGACGCCGCTGGGCGAGCTTTACCTCCCGCTGGAGGGCCTGGTCGATTTGGAGGCGGAACGTGCCCGGCTCGACAAGGAGATTGCCAGGACCGAAGCGGAGCTGGTGACGGTGCGGAAGAAGCTGGCGAACGAAAATTTCGTGGACAACGCCCCGGCCGCGGTCGTGGCCGAGCATCGGCAACGGGAAAAGGATTTTGCGGAGCAGCTCGAGCAGCTCCAGCGAATGCGCGATTCGTTAGGCGAAAGTTGAGCCCGCGCTTCGCGATTGCGGCCTCTTCGCTACCCGGCCTATAATTGGGCAGCAAATGGGGCGACTTCTCAAACTTCTCCTCTGGGTTGGAATCGGTTTGCTCGGCGCCGGCGCGGTCGCGGTGCTCGCTTTCTCCCGCGGCGAACCGGTCAACGCGCTTTGGATCGTGACCGCCGGCATGTGCGCGACCGCGATCAGCTATCGCTTCTACAGCAAATGGCTTGCGGCCAAAGTGCTCGTCCTGAATGACGAGCGCGCCACCCCCGCGCTGGTGGTGGACGACGGCAAGGATTTCGTCCCGACCAATCGCTGGATGGCGTTCGGGCACCACTTCGCCGCCATCGCCGGTCCCGGTCCGCTGGTCGGGCCCGTGCTGGCGGCGCAATTTGGTTTTCTGCCCGGCACCCTCTGGATCCTGGTCGGGGCCACGTTAGGCGGCGGCGTCCATGACATGATTGTGCTTTTCGCCTCGGTCCGGCGGCGCGGGAAAACGCTCGGCCAGATGGTGAAGGAGGAAATCGGGAGCGCGGTCGGGACGCTCGCGCTCATCAGTGTCCTCGCCATCATGGTCATCCTCCTCGCCGTGCTCGCGCTCGTCGTGGTGCAGGCGCTGGCCAAGAGCCCGTGGGGCGTTTTCACGATCGCGATGACGATTCCGATCGCGGTCATCATGGGGATCGGTTTGCGCAGCGGGCGGGTCGGGGTCGGCTGGGTGACAATTTTCGGATTGGTAGGCCTGCTTTTCTCCGTCTGGGGCGGACAGTTCCTGGCGCATTACCCGGCGGTGGAGCATTGGTTTCGTTACGATCAGAAATCGCTCGCCTGGGCGCTGATGTTCTACGGCTTCGCCGCGTCCGCCCTGCCGGTCTGGCTGCTCCTCACGCCGCGCGATTACCTCAGCACGTTTCTCAAATTAGGCACGGTCGCCGCGCTCGCCCTGGCGGTGATCCTGATCCATCCCACGCTGCAAATGCCGGCGCTGACCCGCTTCGTCGACGGGTCGGGGCTTGTCTTTGCCGGACCGGTATTTCCTTTTGTCTGCATCACGATCGCTTGCGGCGCGGTCTCGGGATTTCACTCCCTCATTGCCTCCGGGACAACCCCGAAAATGATCGAGAGCGAGACGCGGATCCGCGACATCGGCTACGGCGCGATGGTGGTGGAGATGATGGTCGCGCTCATGGCCCTGGTCGCGGCCTCCGTCCTTCCGCCGGGACAATATTTTGCGATCAACGCCAAGGGGACGCCGAGCGAAGTGGTCGCGACCGTCTCGGCCGCGGGATTTCCGGTGACGGAACCGGAGATGAAGAAGCTCGCGCAGGAGCTGGGCGAGGACACGATGTTTGGCCGGGCCGGGGGCGCGCCGACTTTCGCGGTCGGGATGGCGCACATGTTTTCGCGGATCACGGCCAGCCCGACCGCGCTCGCCCTCTGGTACCACTTCGCGATCATGTTCGAGGCGCTTTTCATCCTCACCACGCTCGATGCCGGGACGCGGGTGGGGCGCTTTCTCCTGCAGGACTTGTTAGGGCAGGTCTGGAAGCCGCTCGGGAACACCCGCTCCTGGAGCGCGAATATTCTTGCGAGCGCGCTCCTGGTCGCGGCCTGGGGCTGGTTCCTTTACCAGGGCGTGCTCGATCCGTTAGGCGGGATCAACAGCCTCTGGCCGCTCTTCGGCCTGGCCAATCAGCTCCTCTCGGTCGTCGCGCTCTGCCTCGGAACGACTATCCTGATCAAGATGGGCAAGACGCGCTACCTCTGGACGACGGTGCTGCCCCTCGTCTTCATGATCGTGGTCACGTTTTCCGCCGGTTACATGAAGATTTTCTCGGCCGATCCGCGGATCGGTTTCTTGAGCGGAGCAAGAATGCTCGATCAAAAAGTGGCGGCCGCGGCGACCAACGTCGACTTCGCGCGGCAGGCGCTGATCTGGCGGGTCGATGCCCTGGTCGCGCTCGCTTTTCTCGTCCTCGTCTTTTTGATCGTGACCGGCTGTGCCTGGCAATGGTGGCGGCTGCTGCACGGGACGAAGGCAATCGTGCTGCACGAGAGCGAGTTCGTTAGCCTGGCCCAGCTCCCGGTTAGCAATCGTTAGGCACGATGCGCAAAAAAGAAATGCTCGCGGTGGTGGAAGCGCTGACAACGCAGCCCACCGCTCCCTTTCACGAGGACGCGGTCCGGGACGAGATCGAGGCGCAATTGCGGAAAATGCCGCAGGTGGAATTCGAGCGCGACGGGTTTGGAAACGTGATCGCGCATTACCAGCGGGGCCGGAAACGGGCCGCGGATTGGGGTTTGGCCGCCCACATGGATCATCCCGGCTGGGTCCGCGGCCGAGATGGCGAAATGGAATTTCTCGGCTCGGTCGCGCCGCGCTATCGGAGCGATCCGCAGAAGAAATCGTTCGGTGATTTCGAGATGTGGGACCTGCCGGCGTTCGAGGTGCGCGACGGGCAGATTCATTCCCGCGCTTGTGACGACCTGATCGGTTGCGCGGAAATCATCTGCGTCTTCCGCGAGTTGGAAGAGCGCGCGGCGAATGTCCATTGCGTTGGGCTCTTCACCCGCGCCGAGGAAGTCGGCTTTGTCGGCGCGATCAAGCTGGCGCAGGCGGAAATCCTGCCGCCCAGCCTAACGATTCTGTCGCTTGAAACGAGCACGCCGCGCGGGACGGCCGTGATTGGCCAGGGCCCGATCGTGCGGGTGGGGGACAAGGTCTCGAGCTTTGACGGCCCGGCGACGGCGCGCCTGCTGGCGACGGCGGCGGCGGCGAAAATCCCGGTGCAGCGCTGCCTGCTCGACGGCGGCACCTGCGAAGCGACGGCCTACCAGCTTTACGGATACACCTGCGCGGCCGCGAGCGTGGTGCTGGGGAATTATCACAACGTCACACCCGAGGGCGCGATCGCGACCGAGTTTGTCGCGATCGACGACTTTGTCGGGATGGTGCGGCTTTGTCTCGCCGTCATCCTGGGCGGCGGAGCGGTGCGCGACCCGCAAAAAGCGTTGCGCAAGCGACTCGAAGAAAACGCGCGCGGTTACCGCGAGTTCTATCGCATCGGATCGTAGATTTTAGCGTCGCGCCATCTGGGGCTGGAGGGCATCGCTTTGTCGATGCTGCGGGGGTGGGCGTGGATTGAAAGAGAGACCCACTCGACGTTCGCGGAAGCGACAAAGCGCTTCCCTCCAGGGCTTCAGCGAAGGTGTGCCGGGGCTGGAGGGCATTGCTTTGTCGATGCCGCGGGGTGTCCGGTACGCTGCGCGCGAGATTTGTTAGGGCGGCAGCTACTTGCGCCGCAGCGGCACGATGATCTCCGCTTCCTGGTAGCCGAGGACGACTTGGCCATCTTCGATCGCGCGCAGGGTGACCTGGTAAATCTGGTTGCCGTGCTGGAGCGCGAACTGCTGGCCTTCCTGCATGATCTTGCCGTTGAGGATGGCGAAGCGGGTGCCGGCGCCCATCGTGACCGAGGTCAGGGAAAAGGAGGTGGACGAGAGGTCAGGGCCGACGCTCGCCGAGGCGGAGCTTTTCGGACCCGGCTTTTTCCAGCCGATCGGCCAGAAGGGATCGCGCGCGTCGGCCGCGTCAAAACTTGATTTGTGCTTGAGCTCGATCTCCGGGACCGCGGGAGTCGCGGGAGCCGCATTTTCGGCCCGGGCCGTGCCCAGCAGCAAGAGACTCGTTAGGCAAAAAGCCGGGAGAAGATTTTTCATTTCTTAAAAAGCGCGGTCTGGGCCATGAGGCTGACCTGTTGGTACTGCGGTTCTTCCGGCACGGCATGAATCACGACGTGGTTGATGGCGAGCAGCGGCTCAGTGTTTTCGAGCTGCGCGATCGCTTTGCCGAGGGCGGAATATTCGCTCTGTGGCAACTCGATGGCCCAGTTGTTCCGGATCCAATCGACCAGTTCCGGTTGCTTGAATTCGGCGCTCGATTCGAGCCGGGCGGTGACTTTGTTGATCCCTTGTTCGCCAAAAAACGTGCGCATTTTCGGCGGGAACCAGGCGATGGGAGCGCCGTCGGCGGTGGTGGCCTTGAGTGCCTCGTATCGCCCCGTTGCTTCCTTGGCCTGCATCTCGAGGTTGGCGGTTTTTTTCATCTCCGTCTTCGAGGAGGAGGTCTTCGCCTGGACTTCGGCGATCGTCGCCGTCATCGCCTTCCGGCTCTTTTCGAGCGGCCCGAGGAAGAAGGTGAAGTAGCAATAGATCAGGCCGGTAAAGCCGAGCACGCTCAGGATGATCTTTTGGATCTGATCTTTGGTAATTTTTTTCGGCTTCATTTCGTTTTCGCGACCGCGTTGGCCGCACCCTCTTTCGAGGCTTCGGCGCCGGCTTTTGGATCGAGGATGACGTTGAGAACGAAGCGGGCACTCGGGGTCGGAACCCCGCTCAGGTTTACCATCGTGTCGAGGTCCTCAAGGTTGCGGAAGGTGACCTTGACCTGGCTGTAGGTCCGCTCCAGCTGTTCGGTCAGGAGCTGACGGAAATCCTCGGCGGCGGCGCGCGGTTCGCGGGCGGCGGCGAGGCCTTCGAGCGTGACCGCAATGGAGCCATCGGCTTCCACGACGCTGCCATCGAGACCTGTGACCTGGAGATTGGGCGCAACGCAATGCGCGACCTGGGCGAGAAAAGGCGCCCAGTAGAAGCGCTGTTCGATCAGGCTGTCGAGCACCTTTGTGCTATCGATGATCTGGCGCAGTTCTTCCGCCCGCTTTTGTGCGGCGGTGACCTTGGGCTCGACCTTTTGCCACTCGTTCTGGGCGGCGTTGAGCTGGCTGCGGATCTGGATCGTTTCGTAGGCGTTCCAGCCGTAGTAAAGAAAGAGAAGGAGGCCGAAGCCGCTCATGGCCATGAGGCCGAGCTTGAGCGGATCGCGTTTGCGCTGCCGCTCTTCGCTGATTTTCTCGTGGAGAAGATTAAGTTGGAGAGCCATTGTTAGGCGGACTTGAGGTAGGAGATGGCTGCGCCGCAGGCCACATTGAGGGAGACAAATTCGCTCGCAAGGGCCTGGCGCTTGGCCGGGGGCAGGGCCACTTCGCAGGTCTCGAGCGGGTCCCAAATCTCGCAGGGCAGACCCAGTTCATCGCTTAGGATTTGCAAAATCATTTCCGTCTTGGCCATGCCACCGGAAACAAAAATGCGGTGAATGCTTTCCTCGCACTGGCCTTCAAAGAACCCGATCGAGTTCCGCACTTCGGTGGCGAGGGTGAGGAGCGAGCTGCGGCAGGTCTCGGCCATGCCGGCGTCGCCCTGTTGCATGAGCAGGCGCGCGGACTCGGCGTTGACCGCGCCGTCGGCGGTGAGGGTTTCGCCGAATTGCTTGCCGCCGTACTCGACGCTCCGCACCAGCATGAGCTCGGTTTTGTTCCCGATCAGGACGGTGCTTTGCTCGTGGCCCATGTCGAGGAGGAGGAAAGCTTCGTTGGCGAAGACTTCGGGGTAGGCAAATTCGAACGCGTTAAAGGAGCAGATGGGCGCGAGCTGAAGGATGTTGAGGGGCGTCTTGGTCTTGTTCATCGCCTCGGAGATTTGCTTCACCGCCGGCCGCAACATCCCGCCCACGAGATAGCGCGTTTTGCCCGACGAGCCTTCGATGGCGGCGCCATTGGACGCGACCCCGGCGAGCGCGACCGCGGAGACCGGCGCGCAATCGAGGACAAAATCTTTGCATTCCTGGTTCAGGACAGCGAGCCCGTTGAGGCGGAGCGCGCTGCGGAGCAATTCCACCGGCGTATTCGGCTGCTCGATGATGCGGAGGAGCGCGCCGGCATCGGAGGCCGCCACGGCGCAACTCTTGGCGCTGCCGCCCATCTCCTTGAGCAGGAGTTTGACTTGCTGCGCGAGTTCGTCGGCCGTGGTGATCGTGTCCGGGACGGGATGGGATGCGTAATTCGTCAGGACGTAGCGGTCATCGCCTTTCCGTTGCAGCAGGACGCTCTTGAAAACGTGCTTGCCGAGGTCGATGCCGACAACTGAATTGGAGGACTTGGCCATGGTCTTGCGCTTCATAAAGCGAAAACCGTGCCGAGAACGCCGGGCTTCTTGAAATTTTCCCGCCCGGTTCCTATTTAGGCGGCGACTGATGGCCGGTACCCGAAAAACCCACGCGCCTTGATCATCTCCGACACTTCCGGCGGCACCAACCTCTCCCAAGCCGGATCGCCCGTCCGCATTTTCGCCAGCACTTCGGGCGGGAAGATTTTCAGATACTGGCGCTGGAACTGGGTGATCTCCTGAATGAACCCGTTCTCGATCAGGTACTGATAAAGATGATGCAGGTTGGGCGCGACCTGGAGCTGGGTCGCGGTCAAAAGTTCCCCTGTTTTTTCGTCTTCCATCGGGTAGACGAAAAGATTGAGGCCGCTTTTGAACATCCGCCCGAGCGCTTCGAGGATGCCGCCTTCGAGATTGAGATAATATTTCTCGTCAAAAATTTCGTGCAGGCTCGGCAGGCCCATGACGAGCGCGACCATCCGGTCGGTGTAGCGCGAGAGGTAACTCGCGAGGCGATAATACTCACCGAATTTCGAAATCAGAACCGTCCGGCCTAACGACCCGAGAATATCGACCCGGGCAAGGAAATCGGCGTGGTTGAGCTGCCCTTCCGAGAGCAGGTTTTCCAGCGTCATCTCCATCAGGACGACGAGGTCTTCCTCTTTCGCTCCCGGCTGTTTCAGGAAAACGTCGCGCGCGCCTTCCAGCATGTCGTTCGTCGCGTAGGTCACAGGACGAAAGCTGCCGCGTTCCACGATGATCGCTTTCTTGTGCAGGATTTCCGCGGGCTGCACCGATTCGCCATCGGCCGTGAACATGACCGCGTCGGTCAGGCCCTGACTCACCAGTTGCAGACTCATCAGCCGGTCGTCGACCTCGGCAAAATCCGGCCCGGAAAATTTGATCATGTCGACCTGGATTCTCTCCGGCGGCAGGTTTTCGTGCAGCGAAGAGATCAATTTCTCCGGCTGATGCTCGTAAAACGCGCCGTAGATCAGGTTCACCCCGATGATCCCGAGCGCTTCCTGCTGGTCGACGTTCGCTTCGTCGAGCATCCGCACGTGAATGATGATCTCGCTCGGCTCGCCCCGCGTCTCGGATTGAAAACGCATCCCGAGCCAGCCGTGCGATTCGTTGCGTTGCTTAAAACTGCGGGCCGCGACCGTATCCGCAAAAACGAAAAAGGTCCGTTCGTCGCCGAGCTTTTGATCGAGCCGCTCGATCAGGAGCGAATACTCGTGGTCCAGCATGGTCTGAAGCCGGGTGCGGCTGACGTAACGATCGGTCGCGCCATAAATCGCGTCGCTGAATTGCATGTCGTAAGCCGACATCGTCTTCGCGATCGTGCCGGAGGCGCCGCCGACCTTGAAAAAACGGCGCGCCACTTCCTGTCCCGCGCCGATCTCAGCAAAGGTGCCATAGCGTTTGCGATCGAGATTGATCTGGAACGCTTTTTTATTCGTCCCGAGATCCATTTCCGCATTCATCGGATTAAGATGGGAGGCTTTGCCGAGAGATCAACATTGTAGCCGGGGGGCGACGACCCCGGGCGCCCCCGGCTAGAGCCGCACCCGCTCCGCGCTTTGCGCCGGGATCCAACCGCGCAGGTCGTTAGGCAAGGCGGCATACGACCACTCGCCGCGGGTGCTCAGGATCTTGATTTCGCTCCCGGCGGGCAGGAGCAGGACCGTCCCCGCGCTTTCCGCGGTGGCGAGCCGGGCCTGGATATTTTTCTTCGTCACGATCGCGAGACCGGCGCCCGCGCTTCCGGTTTCGAGCTGGTAAACGGCGAAGGCGGCCGCGCCCGAAATCGTGCCCAGCAACACCAGCGCGAAAATCCAGACCACCGCCCGGCGCCGGGCAAAATAGAGCCCACAAAAAATCGCGGCCGCGCCCCAGAAGGCTACCGCCGCCAGCCAAGTGTATTGATCGCGGGTGAGAAAGCCGAGACGCGACTCGACCCAGCCGGGCGCCAGTTCCAGCGCGCGTGCCTGGTCGCGCACCAACTGCAGGTTGGCCCGCGCTTCGGCGTGATTCGGATCGAGCGCGAGGGCGCGCTCGTAGTTCAAGATGGCGCGCCCGGAATCGCCCTTCCGGAAATAAGCGTTCCCGAGATCGTAGAAGACCGTCGGGTTCCACTGCCGGCTCTGGACGAGCGATTCGTAGCCCTTGATCGCCGCCGGGAATTGCCCGGCCGCATAATCGGCGTTGGCCTTGGCGAAGATCGTCTCGGCGTCGACCGGCGCGCCCGGAGCCGCGAACGAGCTTGTCGTTAGGCCAAAGCCAGCGGCGAGAGTAAGAAAGAGGAGGCGCATCTCAGTTTAGGCGATTGATTAAATCCAGGACTTCGCGCCGGGTTTCTTCCGGCACGGTGCTGTTGCCGTTGGGCCGGCCGCTGTAGCGCACTTCGTCGCTTCGGCGGAAAAGTTCGCGCACCCGTTCGCGCTGTTCGTCGGGCAGATCGAAGGCCGCGACCGCGGTCTCGGCGTCGACCATGTTGGGCTCGATCCGGCGCGCCAGCGCGGTCTTGAGCTGCACCACGCGCAGCGCCTCGGCATAATATTGATCCGGTGGATCGCCGGCGCGGCGGAGCTTTCGCTCCAGTTCCGCGCTCTCATGCTCCCACGCCGCGATGCGTTGCCCGGCCCGGTTCTCCAGCCGGCGGCGGCGCATTTCCCAGCCGAAAAATCCAATCAGGCCGAGGAACGGGACCGCCTGGGCCGCCCAGAAAACGGGCTTTTGAAAGACCGGCTCAAAGGTCCGGCCCCAGCCACCGTGGTCGGTCATCTGATATAGAATGTCCGTGCCCTGCGGCGCGGCGGTGGGGCGCGCGCTCGCTTGCGGCGGCGTCCCCGCGCCCGCGCTTGCGATCGCCGGGGTGGCCGTCGGCGAGGCCCCGCCCTCGACCACGACTGGGAGCTTGTCGCCCTTCAGGGTCACATATTCTTCCTTCAGCGGATTGAAATAAGTGAAGACGAGCGGCGGCACGGCGCTTTTCCGTTCGTTAGGCGTGAGCACCATTTCGAAAGTCTTGGTGCCGCTGATCCCGATCTCGTCCTCCGCCTTGAAATTCGAGCCCGGAGGATAAGTGTGCCAGCCCCGCGTTTCCTCGAGAGTAGGCGCCGTCACGCGGTCGAAATTGCCGCGACCGGAAATGGTTGCGGTCACGGTGAGCGGGTCGCCGACCTGCGCGGTTTTCGGTTTCACCTCGGTCGCGAGAGAAAAATTTCCGACCGCGCCCGCAAAGGTGGTTGGTGCGTTCGGCGGGAGCGGCTTGACCTCGATCGTGGTCGTCTCGCTGGAGAATTTAACTTCCTTTTGTTCGCCCCCGCCCCCGAAGGCGTCATTGAAGAAGGGATCGTTTAACGGGTCGCCCATCCCGAAGAGATCGAAGGGCGAACGCGGCCGGCTTCCGCTGCGGCGCGGCACCTGGATGATCGCCTTTGCGTCCTTGGCCGAGATCTCGAGCTTCCCGCTCCGCACCGGCGTGATGGCGGTCTGGAGCGTCACGACTTCGTAAGTACGGCCGCCGATCGATTCGAGTCGCTGGTCCGGGTTTGGCATCCGCTGCGAGGTAAAGCCCTGGCCGCTCAGGTTCGGCAGATCGATGAAGCGATGCGGGACGCGCGAGTTGATTCCGATCCGGATCTGGGCCGGGATGGTTTCGCCGACGTAGACGGTGGTCTTGGGAATGACCAGCTCGGCAAAGGCGATACTCTTTTCGTCGACCGCGCCGCTCCGGCCGCCCCCGCCGCGGCGCGTGGTGGTGGTGCCGTCGTCGTTAGGCGCGACATTCAGGGTCAGCGCCGGGGTGCGGAGGGTTCCGCTGTTGGCCTGCACTGCCAGGGGCGGGATGGTGAAGGTCCCGGCTTTCAAGGGGAGGATCGTGTAATTGTAAACGAAGCTGTAGCTGAAGCGGAAGTTCCGGCCCTCGACCAGTTGCGACTGGCCGCTGTAGCGGATGTCGAGGCCGTCGACCGTGATCTCGTTAGGCGGAATCGCATTCGCGTCGCCCGTGATCTTGATCTGTAACTGGACTGGCCGATCGACCTCCGTCTCGGAGCTGGTCAGGACGGCGGTAACGGTGGGCGCCTCAGCGCGGACGTGCGGCGCGAGGAGGAAAAGCGCGACGAGAAGCAGGAGCGCGCCGAGCCAGCCCGTCGTCGGCCGGACGCGAAGGAAAACGGAGTTGGATGGTGAAAAATTTCGGAACAGCATCGGGTCGGAGGGTTACCAATCGTTATAGACAGGACGCACGGGCTTGTGTTCATCAAGCTGGACTTTCTGTTCCTCGTCCTTCATCGCCTGCAAGAGAAGCGCCGCCTGCTT
>JALYQE010000105.1 GCA_030855965.1 Verrucomicrobiota bacterium
CCGGGAAAACGTGCATCTGCTTCCGCGGCGATGAGAGGCCGTTGAAAAATTCCCGCTGCGCTTTCAGACTCACGACCCAGTCCCGCCCCGCCGCCAGCATCAGCACCGGCACCCGGATCGCGCCCGCCCGGCAAAAATTAGCATCGGACACGCGATCTGGCAGATCGTTCAGCACTTCGCCCCGCCCGCTCGCCTGCCCGGCGGCGAGCGCGACCATGCCGTCGAGCATGTTGCACCAAAGGCGCACCAGACAAAAAAGCGGCGCGACGAGCAGTAGCGCCGGGAAGCGCGCGGATTGCCAGAAGGAGACCGCCGCCAGCGCCGCCGCGACGAGCGAAAAATACGAAATCGCATCCGCGTGAATCCCGAGGCGCACGCACAGTTTCGTCGCGCCGCGCGCGGTCGAGCGGAAAGCGTTCGCGATCGGCCGGCGCGAAGCCGGTTGGTACCCTGGCATGGGCCAAGGCTTGCCGAATTCGCGGGCGAATGTCCACGCCGATCACGCAGCGAGCGAAACGGTGCGACTGGTCACTTCAGGATGGACCTTTCTTTCGCGGCGCCCCGTCCATTGCCGCGACTTCAATTCGCTTGTAACCCGGTGCAGTTTCTCGGCCAGAGCTGCAAGCTGCTCGAGCTCGATTTGACGCAACTTCGACCTTTTCGGAGCGATGGTCCCCCCGCCGGGCGACACGCCCGACTTACACTCGCGGTCGTTAGGCGTCGTCGCCCGTCGTGTCGCCCTTGGTCGCTTTTTGACCGCGCAATTTCGCCTGGATGAAGAGATCGATGTCGCCATCCATCACTGCCTGCACGTTACTCGTCTCGGCGCCGGTGCGGTGATCTTTCACCATCTGGTAAGGCTGGAAAACATAGGAGCGAATCTGGCTTCCCCACGCCACGTCGCCCTTCTCGCCGTACTGACGGTCGATCTCGGCTCGCTTTTTGTCCTGCTCGATTTCGTAGAGTTTCGCCTTCAACATTTTCATCGCCAGCTCGCGGTTGCGGCCCTGGCTGCGCTCGGCCTGGCAGGCGACGACGATGCCGCTCGGCTTGTGCACGATGCGAACCGCAGTCTCGACCTTGTTCACGTTCTGGCCGCCCTTGCCGCCGGCGCGAAAGGTGTCGACCTCGAGGTCGACCGGGTTCACTTCGATCGGCGCGGAGTCGGCGATTTCCGGGGTCACGTCAACGCTGGCGAAGGAAGTGTGACGGCGTTTGTTGGCGTCGAAGGGCGAGATGCGAACGAGGCGATGGACTCCGCGCTCGGTGCTCAAATATCCGTAGGCCAGTTCGCCGCTGACGAGAAGCGTGATCGACTTGATTCCGACTTCGTCGCCCTGCTGAATGTCGATCGTTTGCGCGTTGAAACCACTCCGTTCGATCCAGCGTTGATACATGCGCAGAAGCATGTCGGCCCAATCGCACGACTCCGTTCCGCCCGCGCCGGAATGGATCGTGACGAAGGCATTGGAGCGATCGTTTTCGCCAGAGAGAAATTGCCGGAGCTCGAAGGCTTCGAGTTTCTTGAGAAAACGCGACTGCTCGGTCGCGATTTCCTTTTCCGCGGCGGTCCGGGCGGCCGGCTCGGTTTCCTCGGCGGCGAGTTCCTGGAGCGCCTCGAAATCAGCAAACTCACGCTCGAGCTCGAGCATCGGGTTGATCAGTCCGCGCAGGCGCGAGACCTCCTCGACATCGCCCTGGGCGCGTTCGCGGTTCGACCAGAAATCGGCCGCCGCCATCCGGGTTTCGAGTTCGGTCAGGCGGGCTTGGAGTTTTGGCAGGTCAAAGAAACCTCCGCAGTTCGCCGACGCGGGCGCGCAATTCCTCTGCGTTGATCGTTTCTACTTCCGTGGCCATGCCGGGAAGATAAGCACTTGGCACCGAGTGCCAACCCGGATCCGCCGCGCCCGGTCTGCCGGTTGTAGCCGGGGACGCTGACCCCGGCCTGCGTGCAACGACGTCTAATCTCAGCCGGGGTCACCGCCCCCGGCTACAACTTGGCGGCGAAGATCTCGATGCTTGCCAGAATCTGGCGGTCGACTTCCTCCTGGGTTTCGCCAGCGGCTTTGAGCTGGCGCTTCGTCACCCCTAACGAATGGTCGCCCTCCTCCACCACGTGCAAATCGTTCGGCGCCGTCATCGCGGCCCGCATCTCCGCGAGCAAATCGAGCGGGCAGAGCGCGTCCCGCGTTCCCTGGACGAAAAGGATCGGCGTGCCTAACGACCGCAAAACCTGGTCGCGCAGCTTGCTCCGGTCGCCCATTGCGCAAAGCGGATAGCCGAGACAGATCACGCCGGCCACTTTCTCGTCCAGTGCGAGATGGCATCCGATCCGGCCGCCCATGCTTTTGCCGATGAGGAAAGTTGGAGCCTCGGAACCAAACTTCGCGCGCGCCTCGGTCAGGGCTGCGCGATGAGCCGCGACTAGTTGCGGCAAGCGATCCGGGCGCCCTCGGCCTTCGCGCATGTAATCGTAATCGAAGGTCTCGACCTCGCCGATTTCCTGGAGCCGGGACTTCCAGCGTTGCATCCACGGATGCGAGGAAGGCGCCCCGGCACCGGGCGCGAAAAGGAAATGAGGCTTGGGCATTCTGCGCGAGCGTGTTAAACCGCGGAGAACAAACCGCTGTTTACGCAGATTTATTTCGTCCGAATCGTGTCTCAAGTTTTATTTCTGCGTAGCGCCGCGCAATCTGCCGAACCAATCCCATGCCCAACTCACTTCCGCCCGTTCGTCCCATAGCACTCTCCGAAATTCGCGCCGCGCGCGAGCGGATCGCCGGCACCGTCATCCACACCCCGCTCGTTAGGCTGGAGCTCGGGCCGGACTTTCCCGACATCCGGTTAAAGCTTGAGAACCTGCAGCCGATCAATGCCTACAAGTTGCGCGGCGCAGCCAATGCGGTCGCGCTCCTGCCCGAAGCGGAACGCGACCGCGGCGTCTGGACCATCAGCGCCGGCAACGCCGGGCAGGGAGTCGCCTTCGCCGCGCGGCGCGCGGGCGTGCCTTGCACCGTGGTCGCGATCGAGACCGCGCCGGCCTCGAAGCTGGAAAGGATGCGTGCGCTCGGGGCCAAACTGATCCTCGTCCCCTACCATGTCGCCTGGCGCACGCTCAACACGCGCGCTTTTCCCGGCGCCGACGGCGCATTCATTCATCCGTTTGATGATGACAATTTCATCGCCGGCCATGCCACGATGGGGCTGGAGATTTTGGAAGATGCGCCCGAGACCCTGGCGGTGATCGCGAGCATCGGCGGAGGCGGGCTCATCACCGGCCTGGGGAGCGCGCTCAAGGCGCTTCGGCCCGAGATCAAAATCTGGGGCGTGGAACCGGAGACGGCCGCGCCGATGGCGCTCTCGCTCGCGGCGGGCGCGCCGCGGGAATTCCGGGAATGGAAAGCCTCCTTTGTCGACGGCGCCGGCGGGCAGAGCGTCTTCCCGCGGATGTGGGAGCGAATGAAAGCGGTGATCGACGATTCGTTAGTCGTGAGCCTGGAAGAAACGCGCCAGGCAATGCGGATAATGGCGGAGAAAGCCCGGGTCATCGCGGAAGGCGCCGGGGCGATGCCGCTGGCCGCGGCGCTGACCGGGAAGGCTGGCCAGGGCCCGATCGTCTGCATCGTCTCCGGCGGCAACGTCGACCTGAAAAAGTTTTGCGAATTAATGGGGGCGTAACCGGCTCACGAGATGTTTTTCGACGAGGAAAAAGTGCGCTCGCTCCTGCGGATGCAGGACCTGATCCCAGTCATGGCGGACGCGATGCGCGACCTGTCGGCGGGCAAAGTGGAACAGCCGGTCCGGCTGGTTTTGCCGGTGGCCGAGCACAAGGGTTTCTTCGGCGTCATGCCCGCCTTTGGAGGCGGCGCGCTCGGGGCCAAGCTGGTGACATTTTACCCTAACAATGAAGGGATTCCAACGCATCACGCGATGATCATGCTCTTCCGTCCGGAGACGGGCGCACCGCTGGTCACAATGGACGGACGCCTGATCACGGAGATGCGAACCGCGGCCGTTTCCGCGGTCGCGACCGGCCTGCTCGCCCGGCGCGAATCGGGCGTGCTTGCAATCCTCGGCTCTGGCGTGCAGGCGCAGAGTCACCTCGAAGCGCTTCGAATCGTCAGGCAATTCCGCGAAGTGCGAGTGTGGAGCCCGCGACGCGGGCGCGCGTTTGCGGAAAAGTTCGGAGTGACGGCGGCCGCCACCGCAGAGGAAGCGGTCCGTGGCGCCGATGTCGTTGTCGTCGCCACTTCGGCGACTAGCCCGATCCTGGAGGGCGAATGGGTTTTGCCCGGCGCGCACATCAACGCGGTCGGCGCCACCCGGCCGAACTGGCGCGAACTGGATGATTCTCTACTCGTTAGGGCAAAACTCTACGTCGAGTCGCGCGAAGCGGCGGGCAAGGAATCGGGCGATGTCATTGCCGCGGGCAAAATCTTCGCCGAGCTCGGTGAGGTGATCGCGGGCGCGAAAGCCGGACGCGAAACGGACGATGAAATTACCCTCTACAAATCAGTCGGTGTCGCGATCGAGGATGTGGCGACGGCGGCGCTGGTTTACGAGCGCGCGCTTGCCTAACGACACCGCTAGGGCTTGACGGTGACGGGCGTGCCGATGCGCGCGATCTGGTAAAACTGGCGCGCCTTCCAGTAGGGCAGCCGAATGCAGCCGTGCGAGGCCGGTTCGCCCGGGAGGTAGCCCTGGTGCAGGCCGTAACCCGGGGCGAACTGGAGAAAAAACGGCATCGGCGCGCCTTCGTAATGCGTCCCCCGCGGCTTGCGCGTCTTCCGGGTGTCGACATTTGCCACCACCACGTCGCCCGAACGCGAGACGTAGTTGCCGTAGAGACTGGAGGTATGATCAATGTCCTTGCGGGTGACGCGGAAGCTGCCGATCGGCGTGCGATGTCCCTCTCGCCCGCTCGAGATGCGGGAGGAGGCGACGAGGACTTTGCCCCGATAAAGATAAGCTTCCTGCGCGCGCAGGCTGATCACAATTCTGGGGCGTCCCGTCTCCCGCACCGGGATGTGCGCCTCGACCATTTCGGTCACGGTGTTGCAGCCGCTCATGGAAATGAGCAGGAAAGCGAGCGCGCAAAATTGTGAGAGGCGTTTTCTCATTGGCTCAGGTCGAGTGACGGCAACGTGGAAGCATTGTTCGGCGGGCGCAATCCCCTTTCGCGGCGGAGGCTCGGCAAACCCGGGCGATGGTGATTGCGACGGCGCGCAAACTATGGCAGGACAGAGATTGATGAGGCAGTTGGAGAGTCAATACCGTCTCTCCTTGGTCCCCATCCTAGTTCCCAAACTTCTCCTACTTCAGCCGGTTTTTGCTCCGGCTCCCTCTCGGCCGACGGGAAGCGCATGACGTTGAAATGCAACGATTCGATCTCCGGCTACTCCGCGGGCGAGGAGTATCGTGCTGAGGATTAGAGCGCGAGCGATCGCAAAAAAGTGAGCGATATCTTCATCAGCTACGCGCGCGAAGACCGCGAAAAGGCGCAGGCGATCGCAGCGGTTTTTCAGGAACAAGGCTGGTCGGTCTGGTGGGACCGGAGCATTCCACCCGGCCGGACGTTCGACCAGGTGATCGAGGAGGCGCGTCCGAAGAAAGCAGGACGCAGGCCGAGTTACGGAAATTACAACGCGCGGCCTCGCGCCCGAAAATTCGAAAGAGTCTGCCGTCCTCGCAATCCCGCCTCCGGGTAATTACACCGCGATCGTTCGCGGCGTGGATAACACGGTTGGCGTCGGCTTGGTGGAAGTCTACCAGCTGGAGTAATTCCGCTCAGCGCTGCGGCAAAGCGGAAGCCTTTGTGAGAAAATCCCGCGAGTGTAAGCCTCGCGGGGTTTTTCGTTTTGAATAAACGGGCCGCGTTCAGCCCTAGGCGATCGCGATCTCGCGAAGCAATCCCGGCCCGCGGTAGACGGAACCGGTGTAATGTTGTTCACGCGGACGAAATCAGATTCAACCGTGCTAATGCCGCACGCCAGTATCCACAGCACCAGAAAGAATCCAAGTGACCGCCCGGTTCGAATCGACGATAACCGCGGAACTCCTGTTGCAAGCTGGAGGCTCTACGCGAAGCCAAAAGCTCTACCGACTGTTGACGAGCATTGGAGGGGCAATCTGGCTCGCCGCAAGTTGGTCGGACACTTTCTGGACCTGGGCGGCCTGCGCTTTGAGTTCTGATTGCAAGCTTGCAACGGTCGCTTCCAGTTGCTCGATCTTGCTATCCTGCTGCTCTCCTTTGCGATGCTCTTTGAGGAACTCGTTGAGCAACATCGCGTTTACTGCTTCATAACGCACCGTGTAAACCTTGCCGCCCTCGTCCCGCGCCACCAGATCAGGGTTTACCTGCTCTACTTGCTCCGCGACCAAGCCAAACTGCGGAACACCTGATCGCGATTCAATAAAGAAGCTCGCCAACACGATTTTGAATTTCCCTAATGAAAAGGCCAGCAAGATTCCGCTTTATCGCAGAATGCGGCAAAAATTCCCGAAAACGTTCGGAATTATTGAAGACCTGAAGCGAATGGACCACCGGAACATTTCAAATCCGCTCAGGCACTACACAGCCAAAAGTGTCGAAAACGCACTGCTACAGCTTCAATCAATGGATATTCCGACAGTCCCGCAGACCGACGCGCTCCTCTGCCAGCGGCAACACAGGGAAACCGTTTGCCGCGCTTTCGGAGCAGCAGTTTTCAACGTGAGCCGGGGTGTCCGTTGTAGGGTTGACGGGATCCGCTACAGTTTGACAGAGCCGACAGCCCCGTTAGACCTATCCTCCACTCGAAGCTGACGCCAATGCTAGCTGCATTAGCGCGGCTTCGGAGGAGCGGGCTGAGCTGAGGCGTGGTCAACCACATAAACCCACGTGCCCTCCTCATTTCTAGCGATTACCGAGAAACGACCTGACATCGTCACCGGATTGCCCCCGGCCTTTGGCGATAGGCTAAGAGTGAAGTCGCCCCAGCCGACCGAAAGGTCGCCAGAGGTCTGGTAGTGAGTGTTGGCGAAAGTAGCGCCAGTCACCGTATTTGCGGCCAGGAGGCCGGCGTAGGCATCGCGGATTGCCTTCCGGCCCTTAGCTTCCGGGGCATCCGGAAGCCACATCACAGCATCCTCAGCGTAGAGCGCCATGATCGCATTAAGGTCGTTGGCAGTGATCGCCTTGCGCCAACCCTCATCGACCGCCTGCGCGCCCGCGGGTGCTGCCGATGCGGTGCCGAAGGAGACGGAGGAAAAGAGCAGCGCCAGAATCAGCGGGCGAGAGAAACGTGTCATTATCATCGTGGGATCCTTGTTTTAGTTGTGGTTATGTGCATTACGGCTCTATCGGTCTAACGACCCCAAGCTCAGCGACGGCGGAGCTTGGCGCGGTAGCTGCGTGGTGGGGCGAAGTGAAAGCATACGAGCCTAGAGCTGGTTCAAAATTCCCTGAGGTGAATGGATGATTTTAGCACCGCTACATTTTGTGCTTGTACGATTGATGCCGATGGTGTCGCATTAAGCCGTCCCGCCCGAAATGGTGTCGAGCATTATTTTAAGATAATTTCTTAGTCCGCCGCGAGCGAATCGCAAATCGGCTCCAAATCCGGATCTTCCAGCGCCACCAGCCGGAATTTCGGGTCGATTCGAGTCGCCCGTTCCAAGTTCGCCTTTGCTTGGGCGAGGTTGCCCATCTGGGCTTCGTAGCAGGCGAGGTTGAACTGGATCGCCCCATTGTCGGGGTGCAGTTCGGCCCCTCGGGTCAGTATGGCGCGAGTTTGGTGAATCGATTCCGCTCGCCTCGTGGCGTAGGCCCAATCGATGAAGTTTGCGGGCTCCTCTGGGCTCCATTCTGTGAGCTGCTTTGCTACGATTGCCATCAGATCCCATTTTTCGAGCGCCCGGTAAATTGGAATGCGGGCCGCCAAAACCTCCGGTAAATGCCGACAGAAGGGATCGATCTCCTCGAGTTGTGCCTGGGCTTCTTCAAACATGCCTAGCTCGACGTAGCCACAAGCAGATCGCAAATGTTGATCGGGCTTTGCGAGAGGCATTTGTACCTGTTCATCAAGGCGGTCGCCGGTGTTGTTTAGTGAATACATATGGTCTATTCCTTTACCCGGTGGTTTACTTGCCGCTACAGCTCTGAAGATGAAAAGAGGCACCCCAGGATAAGCGTCCGCGCCAGATCCAGATCGTGTTCGATGGCGGAGGTTTACGACTTCGCCTTCAGCTTGTCGAGACAATTTTTTTGACGGCAAACGGGCCGCTCACGCCAAGATCGGCCTCGTCAACACCGTGGAGCTGTGGGTGGTGGAAGAAGGTCACCTACTGAGCAACCGAAAGCCGCATCCGGTTGCGCCGCTCCATCCGTGGCCAAAGTGCCGAGAGATGCGCTTGTTTCCGGAATTTCCGCTGCCGTTCACGCGAGGCCGGGTGGACTCCTCAGTCATCTGCCCGACTCAAGATAGGCGGCTGGCGATAGAGTTGCGTGCCGTGGTAGCATGCGCGGCATGAACAAATTCGATCTGCGTCCGGTCGAGGATGGAGTGGAATTGCGCGGCGGGCCGCTGGAAGGACCGATGGTCTTTCGTGAGGCGGCTGCGGAGCAACGGGCAATCAAGCTGGCGGGGTTTCTTTCGCAACGAGATGGCGGCGTTTTGCGCGTTCTCGATGAAGCGGGGGTCGTGGTCGCGACGAAGGAGTTCCGCGATAACGGGCTGGCTACGAGCCCGACCGACGGGAGTGCATAAAGAGCAAGGGCGTTCATTTGTCGGTTTGCTAAAGCGCAGTGGCAGCTAATCCGCGCTTCCCCCAGAAATTTCCTCGGCTTGTCACTTCATCCACCAGAAAGTCATAGCCGACACTTCATCCGATGGGATCCGGGCGCCGCGAGTTCGGGCAAAGGTTTCCTCGTCGATCAATGTTAGCTCCGCCCGGTTCGCCATTTCGTGAAGCGGAGAGTCGAACCTGGGGGCGAGAAAAGCAGCGGTGAGAACGTCGAATGATGCCTGCTCCAAGGAGCGTCCGCCATCCTCCTGGATCAGGAAATGAATGAATCCGTGGTGGTCGAGGATCGCCACCCGCGCCCGGTAATATCGGATTTCCGGCTCCATAGCGGACGATGGCAGGTTTAGTAAACGGCGGCGACCGAAGTTTTTTGGCTTCTTGAAGCTTTCAAAGCGGTAGCGGCGGCACCTGGGCGTTTAGCGGCCCACTCTTGACTAGCTCTTTCCCCTTTCGGATTGGTGGAGCAGATATCAAGGTCGAGGGCACTTTCGACGAGAAGGTGGGGCTAACCTGAGCTGCCCGCAGGGTATCAAATCAGCGCCCCAATGAGTCGAGAGGCCGCTTTTTCTCCCGCTTGGGTTTGCGACACGTTCTAAGGAACATATACTGCGCCAATGCCAGCATATCGCACCCCGACCGGCGAACTCCTCCGATCTCTGCGACCCGCGACGTATCGCCAGATCGTCGATCTTTTGGCCGAACCGCGAGAGCATGTCTCCTACCGCGAAATCGCCCGCGTCTGTAAAGTCGGTGGAGGCACGGTGAAAGCAATCGAGCGAGCTGAAGCTGAATCAATCGCCGAGCGCAGAGCCAAGCTTCTGCTTAAGGTCACACGGGTCGCAGAACGCGCCTGGTCAACGGTCGAGGACAAACTGGATGACGCGAACCTCGCCCAGGCCACTATCTGCGCCGGCATTGCAACGGAGAAGATGATCCTGCTTGGGAGTGAACCTAATTTGCGCTTGGAAATTAGCGGACTCCAACCGGCAATCAACATTTACGAGACTTTTCGGGCATTGCAGGCCGAGATTGCGCAGGCACTGCGGGAGTCGCCGCCGGCATCCGAGTTGCCGGCGGAGCGGCCAATCAACGCGCAAATTGTCGAACCGTTAGTACCCACGGATTCTGCCTGACGGGTCGAAAAAATTTTCCTGGCCTGCGAATTTTTTCTCGGGACAGCCCAGAACCGGTCTGTTCTGACGAGAAACACCTTCTAAAAAAGCGGCCCGTCTTTCTAACGTCGGTGACAAGCGACGGCGTCATAGGCATCAATGCCGCATTATGACTTTAGCCTATGTTTTGTTATGACTAACTCAAATAAGAATTGCATAACTTGCTGGTAACAAGTAGAATGTGGCTGGGGAGGGAATTGAACCCCCGACACGAGGATTTTCAGTCCTCTGCTCTACCAACTGAGCTACCCAGCCCTACCCGGCCAAGCGCGAACGAATGTCCGCCGCCGGGTGGTCACTATGCCGGATTCTTTTTCGCGGGCAAGGGGCTTCTCAGGCAAAGCTGCGCGGCAAATCGATCGCCTGAGTCAGAAGGTGCAGGTAGAGCGGGCGCGAGATTTCCTTGGCGCCGAATTGCTCGAGATGCGGGGTGAGCCATTGGGTGTCGAGCAGAACGAAACGCCGCTCCCGCAGGTGCTCGACCAACCCCCAGAGCGCGATCTTGGACGCGCCGGAGACCCGGTGAAACATCGATTCCCCAAAAAACGCGCCGCCGATCGCGACCCCGTAAAGCCCGCCCACCAGTTCGTTAGCCGACCACGTCTCGACGGAATGGGCGGCGCCGAGTTGGTGGAGCCGGGTGTAGCTGTCAATGATCTCGCCGTTGATCCAAGTATCCGGGCGCTCGGCGCAAGCGCGCATGACCTCGGCGAAGCGTGTGTCGATGCGAATCTCCAACCCGGCAACGCGCCGCTCGCGTTTCAAGCCATGCGGAATGTGGAAGCCGTCGAGCGGCAAAATGGTGCGCGGGTCGGGCGAAAACCAGCGGATCTCGCCACCTTCCACCGCCATCGGGAAAACCCCGAGCCGGTAGGCCTGCAAGAGAAGCTCTGAGTCGATCATCGGCTGTGCATTTCGCTATGATTCGGAACAAATCAGTCGCCCTGCCGCTCTTCCCTTGCAAAGAAACCCCGGCCCCTTAACATTTCCCGATGAAACCCCTGTTGACCGCAATTCTCGCCCTCACCCTGGGCGGTTGCGCGGCCAACACGCCGCCGGCGGAAGAGGTCGGCGAGCAATTCCAGCGCGGTCTCGCCGGGCAAGGCCAGATCGTCCCGCTCGATGAGCGTTCCGACGGCCCGAGCCTGAATCCACCGGTGACGGATAGCGCGCCTGCAAATCCGTGAAGACGCCGGCGCATTCCCGAGTCCTGATCCTCGATTTCGGCTCGCAGTACACGCAGGTCATCGCTCGCCGGGTGCGCGAGTGCCAGGTGTATTCCGAGATCGTCAGGCATGACATTTCGGCGGCGGAAATCGAGGCTCTGGCGCCGAAAGGTATCATCCTCTCCGGCGGCCCGGCCAGTGTCTATGAAAAGACCGCGCCCCAGATCGATCTCCAGGTCTTTTCGTTAGGCATACCGGTTCTGGGGATTTGTTACGGGATGCAGTTGATGGCTCGCCACCTTGGCGGCGAGGTCGAGTTCAGCGCCCGGCGCGAGTACGGGGCCGGCCTTTTGCACATCGAAGGCCGCACTCCGCTCTTCGACGGGCTCGGCGAACAGATGGACATCTGGAACAGCCACGGCGACAAGCTGACCGCGATGCCGGAAGGCTTTCACGCCATCGCGCGGACAGAAAATTCCGCCTTCGCCGCGATCGAAGACAGCGCGCGCGGGCTTTACGCGCTCCAGTTTCATCCCGAGGTCTCGCACACTCCGCGCGGGAAAGAGATCATCGAGAATTTCCTCTTCCGCATCTGCCATTGCGCGATGGATTGGACGATGGGCTCGTTCATCGACGAAGCCTGCGCCCGCGTTCGGCAGCAAGTGGGCGACGAGAAAGTCGTGCTCGGCCTGAGCGGCGGGGTCGATTCCTCGGTTGCGGCCGCGCTTTTGCACAAAGCGATCGGCGACCAGCTCACCTGCATCTTCGTCAACAACGGACTCCTGCGCCAAAACGAGGCTGAGATCGTGCAGCGCGTCTTTGGGGAAAATTTCCAGATCAAACTCAAGTATGTCGATGCCTCGGAGAGTTTCCTCCGCCTGCTCGAGGGCGTGACCGATCCCGAGACCAAACGCAAGGTGATCGGCGGCGAATTCGTCAGGGTGTTTGAAGAGGCGACCAAAGAACTGCTGGCGCAGGACGAGGCCGACAAGCGTCCGCATGCGGGATATCGTTTCCTCGCCCAGGGCACGCTCTATCCCGATGTGATCGAGAGTGTCGCCATCGGCGGCAACCCGGCTTCGCTCATTAAGAGCCATCACAACGTCGGCGGGCTGCCGGAGAAGATGAATTTCGAGCTGGTCGAGCCGCTGCGCCAGCTCTTCAAGGACGAGGTCCGACAGGCCGGCCTGCAACTCGGTTTGCCTAACGAGATCGTGCATCGCCAGCCTTTTCCCGGCCCGGGTCTGGCGGTCCGGATTTTGGGCGAGGTCACCGAAGAGCGCCTCCGCATCCTGCGCGATGCCGATGCTATCGTGGTCAGCGAAATGAAGTCCTGCGAATGGTATTACCGGGTCTGGCAATCCTTCGCCGTCCTTCTTCCCGTCCGCTCGGTCGGGGTGATGGGCGACCAGCGCACTTACGAAAACACCATCGCGCTCCGCATCGTCGAGAGCCAGGATGGCATGACGGCCGATTGGGTCCGGTTGCCGTATGAAATCCTGGCCCGCATCTCGAGCCGGATCGTGAATGAAGTCAACGGCGTCAATCGCGTCTGCTACGACATCTCGACCAAGCCGCCGAGCACGATCGAGTGGGAGTGAAAATTCACGTCCTCGACACCCGGCACGCCGGGCGGCCCGGGATCATCGCCGCGACCGCGCTGGAGACGAACGACGGCATCGCGCTTTTCGACACGGGCGCCGATGCGACCTTTGAGAATATCTCGGCCGCGATGCGCGCGGCGGGCTTTTCGCCTAACGACGTCCGGCACGTTTTTCTCAGCCACATCCATCTCGATCACGCCGGGGCGGCCTGGCATTATGCCGAACTGGGCGCGACGATCCACGTTCACCCGCGCGGGGCGCGCCACCTCGTCGATCCGTCGCGGTTGATGGAGTCGGCCACGCGCATTTTCGGCGACGACACGCAGCGGCTCTGGGGCGAGATGCACCCGATCGCGGAGGACAAAGTGCAGGTGACCGAGGACGGCGGATTCATCCGCGCGGGCGAGTTTGAGATGCGCGCCCTCGCCACGCCCGGACATGCTTCGCATCACAACGTTTATCAGTGGGAAGAGAATCTTTTTGGCGGCGACGTCGCCGGCGTGCAACTCGATGACGGTCCGCCCGTTCCCCCATTCGTGCCGCCGGAATTGCACGTCGAATCCTGGCTGGAATCGATCGAGCGGATGCGCGCCTTGCCGGTAAAACATCTTTACCTGCCGCATTTCGGGCGCGTGGCCGGCGATCTACCCAGACACTTCGACGCGCTGGCAGAGCGGGTACGCCGCTGGGCGGATTGGTTCCGCGATGAACTGCGCAAAGGCCGAACCGAAGCCGAGTTGATCCCAGATTTCGCCGCCTACGAGGCGAATGACATTCGCGGCTCTGGCGCGGCGGAGGGAAGAGTGGCGGATTACGAGGCGGCCGATCCCAGCTTCATGGCGGTTGCGGCTTCAACCAGATACTGGCATAAGTATCATCCCCAGGCTGTCCCAGACCCCGTGTAACGGGTCCCAATTCCGCTGTCGGTCGACGGCATTTATTTTCGCTACAGCGATAAAAACGCGGTGGCTTTGCATCCGATACCCAGACGCCGCTCGTAAGTATAACGCACAATGGGTGCATATATGCGACGATTTCTCTTACTCACCATTATCCTTGCGCTGGCTGCGCTCATCGGGTTCGGCGCCTGGCGGAATAGAGTGCCGCAAAAGAAGGCCGCCGCGCCGGCCGCCGCCCCCGTCGCGGTTCCGTCCACCCCACTCCAGTTAGTCCTCACGCCGTTGGGCGGCAAGGACAAGGTCGACCAGGACATCGCCAAGCTTCAAGCCCGAATCAAGACCACCCCCGATCAAGCCCCTGCCCTCCTGGAGCGGCTGGGCTGGACGTTCGTCGAAAAGGCCCGCATCAGCAGCGATCCGGGCTACTACAAGCTGGCGGAACAGTGCGCCGATGCGATCGCCCAGAAAGTCCCGAGCTCAGCCGATGGCGAACTGTTGCGCGGCCACATTTACCACGCGCTGCATCGTTTTAAGGAAGCGGAAACCGTCGCCCGCGCACTCGTGGCGCAGCGGACTTTTGTTTTCGATTACGCGCTCCTGGGCGACGCCCTAATGGAGCAGGGCCGGCTCGACGAAGCGGTCGATGCCTACCAAAAAATGGTGGACCTCAAGCCGTGCCTCCAGACTTACAGCCGGGTCGCTTATATGCGCTGGCTGAAGGGCGATCTCCCCGGGGCCATCCAGGCGATTCGTTACGCGGTCACGGGCGGGAGCATTCTCGAACCCGAGCCGGTCGCCTGGGCTTACACGCGGCTTGCCCTTTATGAATTACAGGCCGGCAACCTGATCGCGGCCCAGCGCTCGACAGAGTTGGCGACCAAATACGTCCCGGATTACGCCGCGGCGCTTCTCATGCGGGGCCGCGTTCTTCTCGCCGAAGATAAGCCGGCCGATGCCGTGGCGGTTCTGCGCCCGGCTGCGGAAAAAAACCCGCTGCCCGAATATCTTTGGACACTGGCGGACGCCTTGCGCGCCGCGGGTCAGCCGGCAGAGGCCGCCGCCGTCGAGAAGAAACTCCAGGCGACCGGAGCGGTGAATGATCCGCGGTTCTATGCCCTTTTCCTCGCCACGCGCGGCCATCAACCGGACCTCGCTCTTCGCCTCGCGAAAGCAGAACTGGAGGCGCGGCAAGACATCTTCACCCGGGACGCGATCGCCTGGGCCGCCTTGCAAAACGGCGATTTGAAAACGGCCCAGGAAAATATCAAAGCCGCGCTCGCGGAAGGGACCAAGGACGCCCGTCTCTTTTACCACGCCGGCATGATCGCCGCGGCGGCCGGTCAAACCGCCGAGACCCAGACTTATCTCACCCAGGCCAAATCCCTGGAACAAATGCTGATGCCTTCAGAGCGCGTTGCTCTCGAACAAAAGCTCGCTCTTCTCCCCCGCCCTCACGCCCAGGTCTCCTCCAGATAGATATAAACAAGCAAACCGATATCCAAAAAGAAAGAAACAAACCAAGCCAAATGAAAAACAAACGATTCCTCGGGCTGGCCAGCCTCGCTCTCGCCGCCCTTTTCCCGCTCGCCCTTTTTCCGGGCGATGCTCGGGCTTCCAGTCACATGGACGCCCCTCTCATCACCCTCGATCCATCCGCCAATACCGCGGATGTCTATGCCTTCCTCCATGAAGAAGGCGGAGCAAAGGTCTTGGAAACCGCGCTCGCCGTTTATCCCTTTGAGGAGCCGGGCGAGGGGCCGAATAACTTTCGTTTCGACGACAACGTTCTTTATGAGGTCCACGTTTCCCTGGGGGACGACGTTGCCACGGGCGCAGCTACCGTCTCCTATCAATTCCGCTTCACCACCACCTATAAGAATGAGGACACGATCCTGCAGGCTTTCCTTGGTGTGATTAATACTGTCGACGGGGCCAATCAGAATCTGACCCAGAACTACACGGTGACCCAGGTTGATCGTCGCGACAACTCTACGACCGAACTCGGATCCGGAGTAGTGCCGCCGAACAACCAGGGCATTGTTACCCCGCTCTACAATATCGACAATAACGGCGAAAACGCGGCCAAGCCCGGTGTGGCTACGGACGCGGCGCTCGACCAATACACGACCATGTCCATTCAGGACCTTGGCGGTGGCTATAAGTCGTTCGCAGGACAGCGCGAAGACGGTTTCTACGCCGATATCCAGGCGGTTTTTGACCTCCTGAGCTTCCGCTCTGGAAACAGCGTTTTCGACAGCCAGGGGGGCTTTAACCTGCACACCATCGTGCTACAAATCCCGTTGACTGATCTCGGTGGCGACCAGCAGGTCGTCGGCGTTTATGCCACGACCAGCCGTCAGACCACCCGCGTCCTCTCGGAAGGCCCTGCTTCCCTGCCTCCGGTCAACACCGGCCCCTTTGTCCAAGTCGGACGCCAGGGTAACCCGCTCTTCAACGAAGGCCTCGTGGCCCTCAAGGATAAGGATCTCTACAGCCGCACCAAGCCAACCGAAGATGCCACTCTCTTCCAGCAGTATGCGTCCTCGCCGGAGCTGGCGAAGCTGATCAACACCATTCTTTTCAACGGTGAAATGACCGCGATCGAAGAGAATCGCACTGATCTCGTCGGGATCTTCATTCCTGACATCATCAAGGTCGATCTCTCGACCGCTCCCGCCCGGCTCGCCGGCGGTGGCGCTGGCTTTCTCGCTAACCCGGATGACGAGGGCTTCAACCGTCTTGGCATCTTCGGCGGTGACACTCTCACCAGCACGGTGCAGCCCGGCTTTTTCGGCAACGGGACCGTCCCCGGTGGCTGGCCTAACGGGCGCCGTTTCGGTGACGACGTCCTCGACATCACGGTCAGCGCGATCCTGAGCGACCTGCGTGACCCGGTCAATCCCGTGATCACTCCCGCGGACGGGATTGATAACGTGAATAGTAACGACAGCGTCTACAGCAAAGTCTTCCCATATGCCGGCACGCCGCACAACGGCCGCAACCATATGCACCACAGCGCCCTCGCCGTGGTGACGGAAGATCGTTTCCTGAACGTCTCCACGCGTGGTCCGGTTGAAACAGGCGACAGCGTCCTCATCGGCGGCGTCATCATTGGCGGCAATGCCGTCAAGAGTGTCATCTTCCGCGCGCTCGGGCCTTCGCTCGAAGGCAACAGCGTGATGGACCCGCTGGCTGATCCGACTCTCGAAATCTATCAAGGCAGCACCCTGATTGCTGAGAATGATAACTGGCAGGACACTCAGGCAGACGAAATCACCGCGACCGGCCTCGCTCCGAGCGATCCGCTGGAAGCAGCGATCGTCCTCGACCTCGCGCCCGGCGCCTACACCATGATCGTCCGTGGTAAGAACGGCACGACCGGTGTGGCCGTGGTTGAAGGTTACGATCTAGACGAATAACGAAACCGCGGTGGCGAGACAAATTCCCGCCACCTCTAACCGGCGGCCGTCATGGCCGGCCGAACAAAGTGTGTGAGTAATAGCTTGCGGGTCGGTCGGATTTACTCCGATCGGCCCGCTCGCTTTCGCGCGAAGAGTGGCGAAGGTAAGGACAATTTTCTCTGTCCGGTATGATGCGACTGGCGATCGGTTTCCTGTTTCTATTCTCCTCCTGGTCTGCCTTGGCGCATGACCCGGGACTAAGTTCTATCCAGTTGAGCCTGGAGTCGGAGACGATCCGCGCTGTCGTCACCTACAACGACCGGGACATCTCGGCAGTGTTGGGCGAAGAACCGCAAGCTGTCCGAAAGGGCGGCGGCGCGACTCAAGGCAAACTCGAATTACTCGCGCAACGCGTTCTCACGCTCGAGCTGGATGGCAGTCAGACCGAGCCGGGAACACGATCGGCCCAGGTCGATGAGGACCAAAACGTCGAGTTCAATTACACCTACCCTTGGAAGGGGCAGGCCCGGTCTGTCACGATTCACTCGCGACTCCTCCCGGAGATGGCGTTTGGGCATCGCCAGTCGTTAGTCGCGGTCGATCCGGCCGGAAACGAACTGAAGCGTGCGCTTTTGAGCGGACGTGAAAGCGAGGCCACCATCGGGGTCGAAAATGGCGGTGCCGCCCCTCCCAGCCACTCCTTCCTCGACTTTTTCTTGTTAGGCATCCGTCACATTCTGACGGGTTACGATCATCTTCTGTTTCTTTTTGGTCTCCTGATCGTTTGTCGCAACCTCCGGCAGGCGGCGCTCCTTATCACCTGCTTTACCCTGGCCCACTCGCTCACTCTGGCGCTTTCCACCTTCGGCCTGGTCCAGTTACCAAGTCGCTGGATTGAAGCCGCCATCGCGGCCTCAATTGTTTATGTCGGCCTGGAGAATCTCCTGCGGGGCGATGGCAAACTGCGCGGGCGCTGGCTGCTGACCTTTGCTTTTGGGCTCATCCACGGGCTGGGTTTTGCCGGGGTCCTGCGCGAAATGGGTGTGGCCGATGGCGGCTGGTCCACCGTGGCGCCTCTGGCCGGCTTTAACCTTGGCGTGGAAGCGGGTCAACTTTGCGTCGCGGCCATCCTTCTCCCTGTTCTTCTCTGGCTGCGAAAAACTCCGCGGCTCGTGCGCGTCGCAATTCCGGTGGCATCGATCGTCGTCGCCGGGGCCGGCGGCTGCTGGCTGGTGCAGCGCGTGTTCTTCAGCTAGCGAGTTGCGGTTTCAGCAATTCCTGGAACTCCGGTTCATCCCGCAGCGAGTCCCACTGCGGCTCAATTCGCAGCGTGCCCGGGGTTGGACCGCCCGGCAGCCTAACGAGCCGCGATAACTCCGCCAGGGCGCGCGCGCGCTCTCCGAGCTGCGTATAGATGACCGCCAAATTGACCGCCAGGAGCGGGCCGTCCAGGGCATCGGCCCCGATCGGCAGCCTTTGCACCCCGCGTTCGGCGGCCGCGATCGCTTCCTCGGCGCGACCGAGCATGGCCAGGATAAGCCCGAGCATTACCAGCGTTTTCGGGTCGTCCGGTGAACGGGCCACGTCGGCCCGGACCACCTTGAGGGCTTCTTCAAATGCCTGCTGCGCCGCCGTTTCGTTCCCGCGACCGCCGGCGATCAACCCCGTATACCATTCCCGCGGCACGGTGTAGTCATCCAGCGCCCCGGCAAAACCGGCCAGGCCGAAATCATTGAATTTCAGCTGCGAACATTCCCCCAGCTGGCGCTCGGCTTCGTCGTAATCGCGTTCCATCAGGGCGAGGCGGACCGCGATCGTCGTCACCGCGCCGCCCGGGTCGAACTCTGATGGCACCCGCTGCAGGGACTTGCGCAAAGGAGCCGGGTCTCCTTCCGCGCGCAGCGCGAGCTCGGCGCGCGCGATCGGGATCATGTAACCGTCCGGCGCGATCACCTGGGCGGCAGCGAGGAGCGCATCGGCCTCGGCGTAACGTCGCAGGTAGGTCAACGTCTCGGACAAATTCCAGAAGGCTGAGATGTTTCGCGGATCGAGCTGGCGCGCGCGTTCGGAGTGCAGAATCGATTCTTCCCAGCGCCCGCGCCGGCGATCGATCATGCCGAGGGCGCCCGCCACCTCGGCGTCGTTAGGTAAAGTGCGCTGCGCCAGGATCAGCTCGCGGATGGCGGCTTCATAATCACGCGCCGAATAGTAGTGATAGAAAGCCAGCGCGAGATGTCCTTCGCCCATCTCCGGCCGCACCCGCAGCGCGGTCTCGGCCGCATCTTTTGACTGCGCCAGCCGCTGCGCGCTCTTGTCGTAGCCGAACCAGTAGAGCTCGCCATGGATGCGCGAGGCGAGGTAATAGCCGAGTGCAAATTGCGGGTCGAGCGCGACCGCGCGTTCGAGCAGGGGCAGTCCCTTGGCCCCGTTCTCCTGCGGGTCGCCGATCCCGCTCCAGCGAAAGAGTTCGCGCGCGCGGATGTAGAGATCGTAGGCCTCGAGATTCCGCGTCGGCGCCACCTGCAGGCCCGCCATCTCCCGTGGCGAGAGATTGGCTTGGAGCGCCCGCACGATCCGCTCCGCCAGCTCGCTCTGGATCGCGAACAGGTCGGTCAATTCACGGTCGAAAGTCTCGGCCCAGACGTGGGCGTCGGTCCGGGCATTGATCAACTGGGCGTTCACCCGCACCCGGTTCCCGGAGCGGCGCACCGTGCCTTCGAGAACGTGCGCGACGCCGAGCGCTTCCCCGATCTCGCGCAGGTTGCGGACGCTGCCCCGGTATTGCTGGACCGAGGTGCGGCTGATCACCTTCAGGTCGGCGATGCGCGCCAGGCTGGAGAGAATGTCGTCATGCACGCCATCGGCAAAGAAGGTGTTCTCGCGGTCATCGCTCAGGTTTTCAAAAGGCAGCACCGCGATGCTTTTCTCGGGCACCTCCACCGCGGGGCGCGGCGGGATTGGCGCGGCGGCGGGCAAGTCCTCCGTGCGCTTGATCCCAGAGGGCGTGAGGTCATAGGCCCAGGCGAGGACGACCGCGATCGGAAACCCAAGGCAGAGCGCGAGGATAACCAGGCGCACGGTCCAGTTCGGGATTTCGAAAAACGGAAAGACCTGGGTCGCGACCTGGACCACGACCCAGGCGACCACGATGTAGGCGGCCGCGACGCGATAAACCTTGCGCCGTTTCAGTTCGATGAAGAACTGCTTCACTTTCGCCGCCCGGGAAGTCGCGGATCCATCGCTCAAATACAGGGCCACCTGATGGTTATGCCGCGAGATGGGGCGAGCGGCAAGGATCGGAAACTAGGCCAGCAATTCGGACAGGTCGGCGGTCGTTAGGCCGGTCATGAGCGGTTCCTCGGTTTCGAGCATGGCGCTGGCCAGTTCCCGCTTCCGCTTTTGCAGATGGAGAATCTTTTCCTCGACTGTGTCCCGCGCGATCAGCTTGTAGGAAGTGACGACGCGTTTCTGGCCGATGCGATGCGCGCGATCGGTCGCCTGCGCCTCGACCGCCGCGTTCCACCACGGGTCGAAATGAATCACGGTGTCGGCCGCCGAGAGATTCAACCCGACGCCGCCGGCCTTGAGGCTGATCAGGAAAACCGGAATCGCCTCGTCCTTCTGAAAACGATCGACTTCGCGCTGCCGATCCCTCGTTAGGCCGGCGAGGTAGCAATGCGCGGTCCCGCTCGCCTCCAACCGGGCCCGGACGAGATCGAGCATCTTCACAAACTGGCTGAAGACGAGGACGCGATGTCCGCCGTCGATAATTTCGCCGAGCAGCTCGTCGAGCAGGTCGAGCTTGGCCGAGGAGTCGGCCTGTTCGTTAGGCGGAAGACCGAGCAGGCGCAGATCGCAGCAGGTCTGCCGCAGGCGGAGCAGGCCGGTCAGCATTTTCATCCGGGCGGCGCCGTCGTTCGCCCCGCTCGTGCCGATACCCTGCTGGATTTCGCGCAGAAGCGCGTTGTAGGTCGCGCGCTGGGCCGGGCCCAGCTCGCAGGGCACGACCTGCTCGATTTTTTCCGGCAACTCGCGCGCGACGTCGGCTTTGCGGCGGCGGAGGAGGAAAGGACGGAGCCTGCGCGCCAGCCGTCGTTGCAGGACCGGCTCGGGCCCGCTTGCGAGCGGCCGCTCGTAGCGTTCGCGGAAATCGTTCCGCGTCCCGAGATAACCGGGCGCGACAAAATTCATCAGCGACCAAAGGTCGCGGACCGAGTTCTCCATCGGCGTGCCGGTTAGGACGAAACGCTGCCGCGCCTTGAGCCTGAAGGCAGCCTGCGCGCTTTGCGTATCGGGATTCTTGACGTGCTGCGCTTCGTCGAGCACGACGGTGTCCAGCGGCAGTCCGGTATAGAGTTCGGCGTCGCGCCGGAGCAGACCGTAGCTCGTTAGGCCAAGATCGTGCGCCGCGAGGCGGGCGATCTTTTGCGCGCGATCGGAGCCGTCGATCCGCAACACTTTCAACTCGGGGGT
>JALYQE010000129.1 GCA_030855965.1 Verrucomicrobiota bacterium
TGGGAACGCAGCACCTTTCCGGTTCCAGTGATCTTGAACCGTTTGGCGACTGCTTTCCTCGTTTTGCTGCGCGCGATGGACTTCGGCATAAGGCGCGGAAGATAAGCACACTGTCCGGAGCTGACAACCGATTTTCTGTTTACCGACTCCCTATTCCAGCGATCATTTGCCGATGGAAACGCAATCACCGACTCTCCCGCGCGTCGTAATCATCGGCGCGGGGTTCGGCGGCCTGGAGGCGGCAAAACACCTCGGCAACAAACCGGTCTGCGTGACCGTGCTCGATCGCACCAACTATCATCTCTTTCAGCCGCTCCTTTATCAGGTCGCGACCGCCGCGCTCTCGCCGGCCGACATCGCGGCGCCGGTCCGCGGCATTCTGGGTAAATACGAAAACATCGAAGTGCTACTTGCCGAAGCGCAGGGGGTCGATGTCGGGGCCCGCGTCGTGCGCACGGCTGACCGCGAGATTCCCTACGATTACCTGATCGTCGCCACTGGCTCGCGGCATTCCTATTTCGGCCACAGCGAGTGGGAAAAACTCGCGCCCGGCCTGAAAAGCCTGGAGGACGCGGTCGAAGTTCGACGCCGTATTTTGATGGCGTTTGAGTTTGCCGAAAAGACGCAGGACTCCGCGGCTCGCGCGGCAGCGATGAATTTCGTCATCATCGGTGGCGGCCCGACGGGCGTGGAAATGGCCGGCGCGATCGCGGAAATCGCGCGCGAGACGCTGGCAAAAGATTTCCGGCACATCGATCCCTCGACGGCGCGCGTCATCCTGGTGGAAGGCGACAAGCGGGTGCTCTCGGGATTTCCTGAGGATCTCTCGGCCAGCGCGCTCGAGCAATTGGAGGAGCTGGGCGTGGAAGTGATCACCGGCACCCACGCCGAAAACCTGACCGAGGAGGGACTCGAAGTGGCGGGAAAATTCATTCCCTGCCGGGTGAAAATTTGGGCGGCTGGCAACACCGCGTCGTTCGTGGGGAAAACGTTAGGCGTGCCGGTCGACAAGGCCGGGCGGGTCGTGGTCCAGGACGACCTCACGATTCCGGGTCATCCCGAAGTGCAGGTGATCGGCGACCTGGCCAACTTTACCTCCGCGAAAGATGGCAAACCGCTCCCGGGCGTTTCTCCGGTCGCGATCCAGCAGGGCCGCCACGCCGCGCGCAACATCCTGCACATGGTCGAGGGGGCGAAGCCGCAGCGCTTTTATTATCGGGACAAGGGCAGCATGGCCACGATCGGCCGAAACCGCGCGGTGGCCGACCTGAACATCGTGCATTTCAGCGGTTTCCCAGCCTGGCTGGCCTGGCTCTTTATTCACGTCCTTTATCTGGTCGGATTCCGGAACCGAATCGCCGTCCTGCTGCAATGGGCCTGGGCCTACGTCACCTTCAACAAGGGCGCGCGCCTGATCACGCGGAACTTCCAGGCGGAACAGCGGCCGGTCGGATAGGGAGTCATTGGACCACGAAGGACACGAAGGCCACGAAGCCGGGCCAGAGCTCACACTTCGTGATCTCTGTGTCCTTCGTGGTTAAGTAAACCGTGCGAGCCCGTCATCTGCTGCCGAATTTCCGAATCGCGATTGTGGGCGCGGGAGCGATTGGGCTCTACTACGGAGGGAAGCTGGCCAGCTTTGGGCGCGATGTGCATTTTCTCCTGCGGAGCGATTACGAAGTGGTGCGGAAACGCGGGCTGCGAATCCGGAGCAAGAGCGAAAACATTCACGTCGCCAAAGTGAACGCCGCGCGCTCCAGCAGCGAGATCGGCCCGTGCGATCTCGTCCTCGTTGCGGTCAAGACAACCGCCAACCCGGAGCTGCCGGGGCTCATCGTGCCATTGTTAGGCGACAAGACGCTCATCCTCACCCTGCAAAATGGAATCGGAAACGAGGAGTTCCTCGCTCACCATTTCGGAGCAGAGCGGATCCTGGCTGGCATCTGCTTCATTTGTCTGACTCGTACCGAACCGGGCGTGGTCGAACGCTCCGATGCCGGGCGGCTCGCGATTGGAGAATTTCGCGGTTTTCCGCGCCCGGTCCTGCACGATATCAACTGGGAATTCAAACGCTCCGGCGTCGTATGCCGCGTCGTAGCCGACCTCGCGCTCGAGCGTTGGCGCAAACTGGTCTGGAATATTCCCTTCAACGGCCTCGCGGTCACGGCTGGCGTCGATGCCGCAACCATCCTGGCTAACGACGGGTTGCGTCAGCACGCGCTCGCGTTGATGGACGAGACGATCGCAATCGCGAACGCTGTCGGCCATAATCTGTCCACCGCGGTTGCGCTCGAGCAGATGAAAAACACAGAAAAGATGGGTGCGTATCGACCTTCCACCTTGATCGACTACCAGGCGGGTCGTCCGCTCGAGATCGAAGCCATCTGGGGTGAGCCGCTCCGGGCCGCCGACGTCGCGAAGGTCCCCGCGCCACATCTGGCAGAGCTTTACCGCGAACTAGTCACGCTCGATCGAGCACAGCGAAAATGAAAACGGCTTCTTTGCCGCGGATTTCTGTCTTCAACCGGCAGCGCATAGTGAAGCTCGACCGGCCGGAACTGGAAGAGTTCGCCCGCCGCGCGCTCGCCGTGTGCGCGCGCGAACGCGGCGCCGGCCTGGCGAAGTTGCCGCAGGTTGACGTTGTCTTTATCTCCGATCGCAGGATGAGCGAGTTGCATCGCCGCTTCATGCAGATCGTTGGCCCGACCGACGTCATCACTTTCCAGCACGGCGAGATTTTCGTCAGCGTCGAAACCGCGCAGAGGCAGGCGAAAGCGCAGCGCGCCTCGCCGCTCTACGAGCTGCGTCTTTACCTGGTGCACGGCCTGTTGCATCTCCAGGGATTCGACGATCGGACGGAAAAGGATCGGGCTCGCATGGCCGCGCTACAGGAGCGGATCGTCGCGGCCATTCCGTTTCCCGCGCGCGCTGCCGGTTGATTTACGCGCCTTGCGTGATAGCTTTTCGTTATGCTCTTAGCGGTCGGTTGCCTCTTCCTATCCCGGTCACCGAGTTTCGCTTAAGAGCGGGTTTTTGTTCGTTCTCATGCAGGTTTTTCCGGAAATCATGAACGCCGTTGCGACGCCCGACGTTGCACAGGAAACGAGAACCAAAGAGGCGCTCGATCTTCCCTGGAACGTGGTCGTGCATAACGATCCGGTGAACCTGATGAGTTACGTCACGATGGTTTTCCAAAAGGTCTTTGGTTATCCCAAGGAAAAAGCCGAGCTGCACATGATGGAAGTGCATCGCGATGGCCGCTCCATCCTCTGGAGCGGGGTGCGGGAGCGGGCGGAGTTGTTCGTCCAGCAACTCCACGGCTATCTCCTCCTCGCGACGATCGAGCGCACGAATTGAAATGGAAGTCGCGCGCAACAACGGCAGTCTCGAGATCAGCGAAATCGATCCGTTTCTGGCCGAGCTCCTGCGCCAGATCCCCTGCAGTACCCGGCCCGACGCGGTCCCGGCGGCTGAGCAGCGTCTCTACAGCGCCCCGGCCACGCCTAACGAAAAGGAATTCTGCGCGGAATGGAAAATTTACGTCGAACCGGAACTTCGCCGGCTCTTCCAGACCGCAACGGAGACGGTCGAGTCCGATTTGCGCCAGTTAGCGGAGGGCGAAAAACCTTTTGCCAACAGCATTCTGCGAATTCCGCAGGAACATTCCGAGGCTTGGCTCAACTCGCTCAACCAGGCCCGGCTCGCGATCGCGGCCAAATATGATTTTACCGAGACGGAACTCTGCGACCACTATCGCTCGCCGATCGGTTCCCGGCGCGACCTGAGCTTGTTCCAGGTGAACTTCTACGGATTCCTGCAGGAATTTATTCTGCGCGAGATGGAATGCGAAGGCTCGCCCGAGCCTGACGATTAGTCGAGCCCGGCGCTAACCGGCGCCCTGTTTGCGCTCGCGCACCATTTTCATGAGCCGCTCCTTCAGCGCGTCGGACGATTTGGCGGGCTTCAGGCTGAGGGCGAACGCCTCGTGCAGCCGGTAACATTCCGTGATGAAATCCTCCGCCTTCTGGCCAAACTCGCGGCGGGCTTCCTCAAATTCGCGGACCTCCCCATTTTCCAGCGCTCCGATCACGTAAAGCCGTGCCCGGTTCTGGAATTCTTCAAAGCTCATCTTTTAGTTCCTTAAGGCCGTCGTAGATTTTTTTTAGGCCCAATTCGAGACGCGTTTTCACGGTCCCTAACGGTGTATTCGTATTTGCGGCGATTTCGCGCTGACTCATCCCGCGAAAAAATGCGAGGTCGATCGCCTGTTGTTGCGCGGGAGGAAGGCCGTTGATCACCTTTCGGATCAGAATCCGCGTGTCAGAGAAGTAAATTTCTTCTTCCGTGGCGTTGTGCACCCAGGCATCGGGCTGCTGTTCGGTCTCATTCTGCAACCGCTCGCCGGCCCGCATGTAAGCCTGTTTTTTGCGTAGTCCATCGATCGCCCGGCGCCGGGCGAGGGTGACCATCCAGCCCAGGGGCTTGCCTTTTTGGGCCGAGAAATTTTTCGCCTGGTTCCACAGCTCCATGAAAATTTCCTGGAGCAAATCATCCGCCTCGGCTTCGTTATGCACGACGCGTAGAATGAGCGCCTTGATGATCCCGTTGTAGCGATCGTAGAGCTTGGAAAGCGCTTCCGGATCCTCCTGCTGGATGCCATGCATCAAGTCCAGGTCGGTCGGTTCCCCCGGCTCAAGCTGCGGGCTCACCGCCGGCAGGCGGGGTCCGGATTCCTCCGGGTCAACGTCGCGTGGAATTTTGGGTCGGCGTGGCATGGGTTGGCAAAAGAGAGAAGAAGTAAGTCGGCGGTGTCGTTCCGTCCACTGCGATTCACGCAGGAAGCGAAAATCGAGATTCTCGTCTCTGACTTCGTCCCGTGGGGAGGCCCGGGCTAGCTTTTGTTCCCGGCCATGGGCTGACCGGCGAAGTGCAGCGTCTCCAGAATGTCGCCGCGCAACTCCAGGAATTCCGGGCTGCTTCGGTCGCGCGGGCGGTCGAGATCGACCGGGATGATCTGCTCAATCTTGCCCGGGCGCTGCGTCATGATCACGATGCGATCGCTCATGTAGATCGCTTCATCGATGTCGTGGGTGACGAAAAGCATGGTCGTGCCGTGGGTTTGCCAAAGGCGCAGCACTTCGTCCTGCATCCGCATGCGGGTGAAGGCGTCGAGTGCGCCTAACGGTTCGTCGAGCAGGAGCACACGCGGATGATTGATCAGCGCGCGGGCGAGCGAGACGCGCTGCGCCATGCCGCCCGAAAGATGATGCGGGAAGGAATTGGCGAAGGCTTCGAGCCCGACCAGGCGCATGAACTCATCCACCTCGGCGCGCTTTTCGCGCAGCTTGCCCTGCGCCACCAGCCCGACCTCGATGTTGCGCCGCACCGTCAGCCAGGGGAAAAGATTCGGATCCTGAAAGACGAGACCGCGCTCCGCGCAGGGAGCGGTGATCGGTTCGGCGCCAATCGCCAACTCGCCCGACGTCGGTCCTGTCAGGCCCGCGATCATGCGCAGGAGAGTCGATTTTCCACAGCCACTCGGTCCGACGATCGAGACCAGTTCGCCCGCCGCGATCGAGAGGGAGACGTCGTCGAGGGCAAGGGCGCCGGGGGTCACGCCGCCATCGGGCGAGAGAAATTCTTTCGTGACATGCCAGACGCGCAGCGAAGCCGCGTCGTCGTGTTTCACCGACGCCGGAGCTACCACTTGATGACTCCCTTCTGCCAGACGAGCACGCGATCCCGCACCTTGAAGAGGAGGGTCATGATCGTCGAGAAGAATGCCGCCATGATCACCAGCGCCCCGTAAACTTTACCGTACTCCGCCCAGCCCTGCGCCCAGGCGAGATACCAGCCGAGCCCCGACTTTACCCCGACGGTTTCCGCCACCACCAGAGTGAGGAAGGAAGTTCCCAGGCCCATGAAAAGTCCGATGAAAATATTCGGCAACGCCGCCGGGATCGCGACGCGGAAGATGAGGTAAGCGCGGCCCGCGCCTAACGTGCGCGCGACATCCAGGTATGAAGCGCGGGTATTGGATATACCGGAGGCGGTCAGCATCGTGACCGGAAACCAAACCGCGAGCGCGACCAGGCCGACCGCGGAGAAAATCGCCGAGGGCGCGACCACCATGGCGAGCGGGATCCAGGCGGTGGCGGGAATCGGGCCGACGATTTTCAAAATCGGCATCCCCCAATACCGCGCATGCGGGAACCAGCCGATCGTCACCCCGGTGATGAGCGCCAGCACCGTCCCGATGGCATACCCGCCCAGGAGCAGGATGAGCGAATGCCAGGTGCTGTCGAAAAGCAGCGCGCGGTCGCTCGCGAGGGCGGCCATGACGCCTTCGGGTCCCGGGAAATATGGCATCGGCAACAGCCCGAGGCTGCTCGTGACCAGTTGCCAGATGGCCAGCGCAAAGATCGCCATCCCCAGGATCGGGCACATCCGCACCATCCAATTTCGCAACCGGGAAAGAAACAGCTGCGCCGCCGCCCCGATCAACCCGAGCGCCAGCACGGCACCCAGGAGAATAGGATAATAATTCGTCGTGGGAGTCACCCCGGCCCGCGGGCCAAAAAAGTGCACGACTAAACCGATCGAAGCCGTCACCGGCACCACGAGCAACGTCTGCGGCCGTGTCCGGAGCAGCCCGCGCGGACGCGACGGGCGTCGCTTGGCGGAGTCAGTCTCCATTGGCAATGGCGACGAGGCGCTTCGGAGTGGTACAGTCAATTCCATCGATGATTTCTCCATTCGGTTCTCAGCTGAGCGTTCTCTCCGGTAGCATTTTTCATGTCAGCGGATGCGTTGCCGTCGATTCGGGATCGCTCGAGCCCGGAAATCGCAACGCCTTATTTAACAGGGAGGATCGAGAATAGTACAATGAGCACTGCTTATGAAAGTAATTTCTTTGTCACGGACCTGTCAGACAGCGACGAAAAAGTGAGAAACATCTCGCGTCCAACAGTTCGGGGACACCGAAACAATTGTCCCGGCAAACAAAAGGCAGCGCGGCCAGCCCCGCGGGAACCTGCCGCGGTTCGCTGGAGCCGGTTTGATTGAAACTAAAAGGCGCCTTAGCGCAGCGAGCTCGCTTCGTTCCCTGCCATCGGCTGGCCGGCAAAGTGCATCGTCTCCAAAATCTCACCGCGCAGCTGCAGGAAAGCGTCGCTGCTCCGGTCGCGCGGTCGCTCGAGCGTCACCGGGATGATCTGCTCAATTTTGCCCGGACGCTGCGTCATGATGACGATGCGGTCGCTCATATAGATGGCCTCATCGATGTCGTGCGTGACGAAGAGCATGGTGGTGCCGTGGGCCCGCCAGAGACGCAGGACCTCGTCCTGCATCCGCATGCGGGTGAACGCGTCGAGCGCCCCTAACGGTTCGTCGAGCAGCAGCACCCTGGGATGGTTGATCAAGGCCCGCGCCAGCGAAACGCGCTGCGCCATGCCGCCGGATAGATGGTGCGGGAAGGAATTGGCGAAGGCTTCGAGCCCGACTAGGCGCATGAACTCATCCACTTCCGCGCGCTTTTCCCGCAGGACGCCGCGAGCGACCAGCCCGACTTCGATATTTTTTCGAACCGTGAGCCAGGGGAAAAGGCTCGGGTCCTGAAAGACCAGGCCGCGCTCGGCACTCGGCGCCGTGATCGGCTCCGCTCCCACCGACACTTCACCGGTCGTCGCCGCATGCAGGCCGGCGATCATCCGCAGCAGGGTTGATTTGCCGCAACCGCTGGGCCCGACGATCGAGACCAATTCGCCGGCTGCGACGGAAAGCGAAACATCATCCAAGGCCAGCGCCCCGGGCGTGATGCCGCCATCGGGAGAATCAAAACGTTTCGTGACATGTCGCACCCTGACGGATGCGGCCTCGTCCAATTCCGAAGAAGCAACATTGAGTTTTACCATTTGATGACACCTTTCTGCCAAACCAGGACGCGGTCCCGCACCTTGAAAAGCACCGTCATGATGGTCGAGAAGAAGGCCGCCATGATGACCAGTGCGCCATAGACTTTGCCGTATTCGGCCCAGCCCTGGGCCCAGGCGAGATACCAGCCGAGACCAGATTTGACGCCGACCGTCTCCGCCACCACCAGAGTGAGGAAAGAGGTGCCCAGTCCCATGAACAGACCGAGAAAGATGTTTGGCAACGCCGCTGGAATGGCGACGCGAAAAATCAGGTAAGCCCGGCCCGCGCCGAGGGTGCGCGCGACGTCGAGATAGGAAGTGCGGGTGTTGGCGATGCCCGAAGCAGTCAGCATCGTGACCGGAAACCAGACCGCCAAAGCCACCAATCCCATCGCGGAAAAGAGCGCGGAAGGCGCCACCACCATCGCGAGCGGAATCCAGGCAGTCGCCGGGATGGGGCCGATGATTTTCAGGATGGGCATTCCCCAGTAACGCGCGTGTGGAAACCAGCCGATCGTCACTCCGGTGATGAGAGCCAGAGTCGTCCCGATCGCGTAACCACTGAGGAGCAGGACGAGCGAGTGCCACGTGCTGTCGAAAATTAATCCGCGATCGTGCACGAGTGCGGCCGCCACTCCTTCCGGCCCGGGGAAATAGGGGAGCGGCATCCATCCGAGGCAGTAGGTCACGAGTTCCCAGATCCCGAGCAGGGTGAGCGACGCCCCCAGGATCGGACACATCTGCCGCATCCACTTGCGCAATCCATCGAGGAAGGGATAGAGCGCGGCCCCGACGAGCCCGAGCCCCAGGGCGGTGAAGAGGAGAATCGGGTAGTAATTCGTGAGGGGCACTTCTTCGATCTTTGGAACGAAATAGTGGATCAGGAGCGCGATCCCGGCACCCATTGGGACGGCGAGGAGGGTTTGAGGCCGCATGCGTCTCCTCGTGACCGCGGCGGTGGCCAGCGCCATGGCGGGCTGCGGCGTGGCTGGGATCGCAACAACAGGCGCTACCGTGGGTTCAATGGTTGTATTCATTGTTTGGTGACTAGGTTTTTCTTCAGACGATCCTTCGTTTCCGGGTCGGCCAGGTTTGGCGCGGCCTGATCGGGTTGGTCGTACATTTCCCGGGCGCAGCAGTCGGCTTGCGGCCCATGGAGAAGTAGTTCTGCGATAAGCTTGATCTCCTGGTCGCGATCGACCTGGCCGCCGGGGACCGTCTCGACTTTGACCGTCTTGATCCAGTCGTCGGTCACGCCATCAAGATGCTGAAACGCCTTCTTCGCCAACGCGTCGGTGTCCGTGGTCGGCGCGAGCATCTTCGCCTCCTTCATCTCTTTCGCGGCGGAATAGAGGCTCTGCTCGGCGAGCGCGACCGAGGGAATATACTTCAGGCGGCTAAGCGCGACGGTGTTCAGTTCGACCGTGGAAGCGAGGTACTTCTTATCCACCGCCATCTGTGCCGCCGCCTTGGGGTTTTGCTGCACCCACACGGCTCCCTTCAGGATCGCCCTCGTCGCCCGCGCCGCGGTGTCCGGGTTGGCGTCGATCCATTTGCCGTTGGCGACAATTTCGCAGCAGTACTCGCTCGCGTAGGCTGCATCGGTGGCTTGGTCCATCCCGGGGATGTTTCTCGCCCTCCCGTCCGCGATGAGGAGTGTCCCGATTGGCTCGGCATTGGCCACCGCGTCCACTTCGCCTTTGGTCAAAGCCAATCCCAGCTCGCCGGCGGGGAAAACCTTCCACTCGATCTCCGTGCTCGGATCCACGCCGTTCGTGCCGAGGACGCGATTGGCGAAGACGAACGGCGGCGTGCCCATCCCCGGAACTCCGATCCGTTTTCCTTTTAAGTCCTGGATCTTTTTGATCGGACTGTTCACGCCCGTTTGCACACGCAGGCACCCGGTATGCACTCCGCCGAGGAAACGCACATTCAGGCCTTGTTCGATCGGCTTCAGAAAATACATCACCAGGTGGTGCGTGATGTCGTAGCTGCCGAGCGCCAGGTTGTCTTTGTAAGCCGCCCAGCTGCATTTCACGAGTTCGGGTTCCAATCCTTCTTCCTTGAAGTAGCCCTTCTCGAAGGCGGTGTAGATCGGCGCTTCGCAGGTCAGCCCGATGTAGCCGATTTTTACCTTCTTCGAGTTCACCACTTCCGTGGTGGTCGCTTTCTTGCCGCACCCGGTCAGCAAAGAAACCGGGCTCAGGAGGAGAGCGCAGAGAGTCAGCCTAACGAAACTTCCAGTTTTCATGTGAGTTTTTTTCTTTCCGAGAGCGGCGGTGCAGTGGGCGGTTAAGCCGCCGCCGGCCGGCCGCAGGCGCTGGGGAGAACCGTTAGCACCGCGCCACTCCTGCACGGAATGTTTTGTTTGGAACGCTCTTCACTCCGGTGGAGAGCCCGATCCGCCGGTCCGGGAAAAAGCCGAATTTGCATCCAAAGTTTCATGAATAGAAGGAGTGATGAGACCAATGACTGGTTTAGACAATAATCAAATAAGTGAAACTTATGGAAGAGAAATCTGCAAAAGTTTTTGCAGCGTTGCCAGAAGCGCTTCCCCTCGCCAATCTCAGCAGGGATGACGCACGACCCGATCGAGATCCGGCATCTGCGCTATTTCCTCGCCGTGGCGGAGGCGGGGAGTTTCAGCCGCGCTGCGAGTCGGCTCTCTGTTTCCCAGCCCAACATTTCGCAGCAGATGCGCGACCTCGAAACCACCCTGCGAGTCGATCTCTTCCAGCGCCGCGGGAAACGCATCCTGCTCACCCCCGCCGGCCTCATCCTCGAGGGCCACGCCCGCTCCATTCTGCGCGAGATTGAAAATTTCCTTCAGGAACTCAGCACCGAGCCCGGGCAAATGCGCGGCGCGCTGCATCTCGGCGTGGTGCCGATCCTCAACGTCGCCTTCATGCCGCAGCTCCTCGGCGATTTTGCCGCGACCCATCCCGGCGTTCGCCTCACCGTCGAGGAAATCTCCTCGACCGAAATCGAGACCGCGCTCGAGGAGGGCCGGATGGATGTCGGCCTCGGATTTCTCACCCGCCATTCGCCTAACCTGCACTATGAACGGCTCTGCACTGACCAGTTCGCCCTCATCGTGCACAAGGGCCACAAATGGGCCCGCCGCCGGACGGTCGAGGTCTCCGAGCTGCACCAAGAGCGCATTCTCCAACTCCCCGACACCTTCGTCATGCGCCGGATGTCGGATGCCATCTGCCGCGAGCACCAGGTGCGGCCGCGCACTGTCGCCGAGATTAACGCGATCGAGACTTTGCTCCGTTCCCTCGCGCCCCTGAAAGCCGCGGCTCTGATGCCGAAGATCGCGCTTCGCGGCACAAGCGGGCTTATCGCCATCCGCCTGAAGGGAAAAAATCTCGCGCTCGAAATCGGCCTCCTCCGTCTCATCGGTTCCGGCGCCAGCGATGTCGTGAGTGAATTTGCGAAACTGGCCCGCGCCACTCTGCCGAAGATCGTGCGGGGCTAATGAAACCCGATCACGTCGGTCCGTTCCGCGCCACGGCCGGCGAGGCCGCGCGGGAGTAAACTGCTCGCCGCTCCGCGGAGAGTGCGGCATGCTGTCGCATCCCGGTGCGCCAATCCAAATCTCACCCTAACGACGGCGCTGACTTTGCCTTTCGCGCCGGCGAATTTGTCGTCGCCGCCGGCGAGCCGGCCAATTTCCAGGTCGAGCCAGATGAAGACCCGCGCAAGATCGACCACGTCTGGATCACCATTCGCGCCGGGCGTGTCGGCCGGCTACGGATTTCGATCAGCACCTGGTCGCTCAAGCACGCGGCCGACGGCTTCGACCCGCGAATGCGCGTCGGCCTGCTGGCGGCGCCCTGGACGCAAATGCCGGAGAGCGGCGTCTTTCCCGCGCGCGGCCTCGATTACGGCGAGTTGGAGCGCGGACAGTCGATCGCCTATCCCGAGATGGAACGTCTGGCCCTGGAAAAAATGCTGCGCGAAAAGACCGACCGGGCAATCTGCGTCGAGGCCTGGGGCGCGCTCTACCTGCGCGACCGACTGGGGATTCATCAAGTTCACAGCCGCCGCGCCAGTTGCAGCGTGCGGAGCGATCACGTCGGGCGCGACGGCGCGGTCCGCTTTTATTTTCCCGGCGGGACGGCGGAGATGATTCTCTTCAAGTACTGCGGTCAGGCCTGATCCGCAGCAGGCGCAGGCCGTTCAAGACCACGACCACGGTACTGCCTTCGTGGCCGACCACCCCGAGCGAGAGCTTGATCTTCTGCGCCAGGGCAAAGCCGACCAGGACGGCGACTGTGCCTAACGAGATAAAGAGATTCTGCCGAATGATGCGCCGGGCCCGTCGGCTCAGGCGGAGCGCGGTCGGGACGTTTTCGATTCGGTCGTGCATCAGGATGACGTCGGCCTGGGCGAGGGCGGCGTCCGACCCGCGCGCGCCCATCCCGAGGCTGACGTCGGCCGCGGTCAGGCTGGGGGCGTCGTTGATCCCGTCGCCTACCATCGCGACGGTTTTGCCTTCCCGGCGCCAGCGTTGGATCCACTCCAGCTTTTCGTTAGGCGTGAGATCGGCGTGCACTTCCTCGATCCCGGAAGCGCGCGCCACCATCTCGGCGGCGGCGGCGCGATCGCCCGAGACGAGGGCGACCGAGCTGCCCGCCCGCCGCAGCGCCGCGATCACCGCCGGGGTGGCGGGCCGGAGCCGGTCGCGCAGGTAGATCACGCCGAGGAGGGCGTCGTGCGCGACCCAGACCTCGGCTTCCGCGCCGCTGGAGGAATAACCGGCGACTGCAAAACCGCGCTGCTCCATCAACCGCCGGCTCCCGATCGCCAGCACGCCCGCGTCGCTTCTCGCCTCCATCCCGAAGCCGGGAATGTTGACCACATCGCGAGTCTCGACCGGCGGCAAGGCGCGCCGCTGTGCCTCGGCCACGACCGCGCGGGAGAGGGGGTGGGTGGAGTCCTGGGCGACCGCGGCAGCGGCCGCGAGCGCTTCGTCCGCTGTCGTTAGGCCAGCCGTCTCGATGCGCGAAACCTCCAGTTCGCCAGTCGTAAGCGTGCCGGTTTTATCGAAGGCAAAATGATTCACCCCCGCCAGCGTCTCCACCGCCACCCCGCCGCGAAAAAGAATGCCGTTACGCGCCCCGGCCGCGATCGCGACCAGGATGGCGGACGGGATGGAAAGGACGAGCGCGCAGGGCGAGGCCACGACCAGCAGCGTCATCATGTGATAAACCGCGACCGCAAACGGGTCCTGGCGAACGTAAAGCAGCCAGCCGAGAAAAAGCACGCTCCCGCCGAGCACGGCGACCGTGTAGTAGCGCGTAAAAGTGTCGGTGAAACGCTGCGCCGGCGCCTTCTGTTCCCGCGCGCTCTCGATCAATTCGATGATCCGCTGCACCGCGCTTTCGCCCGGGAGCCGGAGCACGCGCATGACCGCCCGGCCTTCCAGGTTGGTCGTCCCGCCGCTGACCGGATCGCCGGCGCGTTTGGAAACCGGCAGCGCCTCGCCCGTCAGCGCGGATTCATCGGCCGAGGTCGCCCCTTCGATGATTTCGCCATCGACCGGGAAGAGATCGCCGGGTTTGACCAGCAGCTCATCGCCCACGCCTAACGAATCCGTCGGGACCTCGACCCACGCCCCGTTTTCGCGCCGGCTGGCGGTCTTGGGCGCGGCCTGAAGGAGCGAGCCGACCGTCTGCTCGGTCCGGTAATTCGCAAAACGCTCCAGCGCATTGCTGAGCGAGAAGAGAAAAAGCAGCGTTGCGCCTTCCGCCCAGGCCCCGATCCCGGCGGCGCCGAGCGCGACGACGACCATGAGCAGGTTGATATCGAAAACTCCGCGCCGCAATTCGCCCGCGAGATCGATCGAGGCAAACCAGCCTCCGCTCAGGTAGGCGGCGATGAAAAAAGGCAGCGCGACCAGCGGCGCCATCCCAAGCCGGGGCAGAAGGAAGCCAACCAGCGTGCAGAGGCCGCAGAAGGCCGCGAACGCCAGCAGCACGCGATGCAGGGGTTGCGCGGAGGTCAGGCGTGAATCCATCGTCACGCCTCGAGATTGCGAGGAGCCGGCGCTCAGGTCACGCGAAACTTTGCGATGGGATCATCGCCGGAGAGGGGCTAGATAAAGTAGCTTGTCCCATGAGACTCAAAACTCACGCGTTCGCCCGCACCGCTCCCCCGCGCCGCGCCCGAAGCGCCGTCCATAGCCTGGCCTGGCCATGAAACGCATCGCGCTCCTGACCAGCGGTGGCGACGCGCCCGGGATGAACGCCGCCATCCGGGCCGTGACCCGGCGGGCGATTTTTCACGGGGCCGAAGTGTGCGGCGTCCGGCGCGGCTTTGCCGGCTTGATCAGCGGAGACTTTGTCCCGCTCGGCCCGCGCGATGTCGGGCGCATCCTGCACCTTGGCGGAACGATGCTGGGCAGCGCGCGCTGCGCCGAGTTCCGGGGCGAGGCGGGCGTGGCCCGCGCCCTGGAATCGTTAGGCAAGCACGGCCTGGAAGGCCTCGTTGTGATCGGCGGCAACGGTTCCCAGGCCGGTTCGCACGACCTCACGCGGCGTGGCTTCCCGGTGGTGGGCGTCGCCTCCACCATCGATAACGACCTTGGCGGGACCGACGTCACGATCGGGGTTGACACCGCGCTCAACATCGCGCTCGAAGCGATCGACCGGTTGAAAGTGACCGCGCTCTCGCACGAGCGCGGCTTCCTCGTCGAGACGATGGGGCGCGACTGCGGATATCTCGGGATGATGGCGGGCTTCGCCGGCGGCGCGGACGTGATCGTGATTCCAGAAGTCCCGAGCGACCCAGAGGCCGTCGCCGCCGAATTGCGCGCCGCTTACGCTCGCGGCAAATCCCACGCCCTCGTCGTGGTCGCGGAAGGCGCCGCCTACAACGCGGAAAAGCTGGCCGCCTATTTTGCCGAGCATCGCGAGCGTCTCCAGTTCGCGTTGCGCGTGACCAAGCTCGGCCATGTCCAGCGCGGCGGTGCCCCGACGGCCTTTGATCGTGTTCTAGCCAGCCGGCTGGGGGCAGCTGCGGCAGATCAGCTCCTCACTGACCAGTCCGGTGTTCTCGTTGGCATGCAGCGCTCCGAGATCACGGCGACGCCGTTAGGCGATGTGGTCGGCCGGCCGAAGTCGCTCGACCTCGAGATTTTCCGGCTCGCCCAGAGCCTCGCCAGGTAAGCGGTCCTTCGGCGGACTCTCCCCGGCTCAAGAAACGCCTGTCTTTTGCCAAGGAACGCCGCGCTCGCCGGCGCCCGCGCCCTTATTTTTCCCTAACGAAAGATGTGACATGAAAGATAAACTCATTCTCTTAGTGGATCCCGATGCCGATTGCGGCGGCATCGTTTTGGAAGCCGCGGCCCGCACCGCGCATGGTGTGCGGCTGAGCCGCGACAGCGCCGAGGCCTTCCGGTTCCTCGGCCGCGAGTTCGACGAGATCGACAGCCTGATTGTCGATGTCGACCCGGGCAGCCACGGGCTGGCCTTGCTCGAGGCGATCAGCACGCTGCATCGCCGCCCGCCGATCATTGTCCTCACCGCGCCATATGGAACCGGTCGTGGCGCGGCACGGCGCGGCCGCCTGTCTCGGCAAACCGATCTCGCTCGACCGCCTCTGCGCCGCCATCGAGCGCGTCACCAGTGGCGAAGCGCACGAAGAATCATCCGACCCGTGGGGCCACCCGCGCGCGGAGAAGAAGGAGGTGGAAAATGGCACTCCGGCCTAAAACTCTCAGCCCGGCCGAGAAAGCCAGCGCGGCGGAGTTGCGCGAATTTGTCGAAGAGGGCGATTGGAAAGGTCTGAAAGTCGAGACCACCCTCGAGCGCGGCCATCCCGGCGAACAGGTCTGCCGTCGCGCCGGCGAACTCGGGGCCGACTTGATCGTGACCTCCACCCACGGCCGGACAGGGCTGAAACGCGTCCTGCCCGGGAGCATGGCGGAATACATCGTCCGCCACGCTGCCTGCCCGGTGCTGGTGGTGCCTAGCTGTGATTTTTCAATAGGTTGTTCATGTGGAAGGATTTGGGAGAGTGGAGGGTGTGAACACATCCAAACTCGAAAACCCAACCGCCACATGAACGTTCATCATAATGCCCGTCTCACTGCCCGAGGTCGAGAACGGATCGTGCGGGTCGTCCTGGCTCGTCAACTCACGGCCCAAGCCGCTGCTCTCCAAGTCGGTCTTTCGGAGCGGAGCGTGCGGAAATGGATCGCCCGTTTCCGGGCTGAGGAGCGAAGCCGGACTGCGCGATCGTTCTTCCCGACCGCAGCGCCATCCACGCCAGACTCCTGCGGCTCAGGTCGCGGTCGTCCTGGCTTTGCGCGGTTGCGTCTGCCCGGCTTCCAGATCGCTCGTCAAAGCGGCCTCTCTCGCGCCACCGTCTCGCGCTTGCTCCGTCGTCACGGGCTCGCTCGGCTGAGTGACCTGGAGCCCGCTCCTCCAGTCGTGCGCTACCAACGCCAGCATCCCGGCGAACTCCTCCACTTCGATATCAAGAAGTTGGGCAAAATCGTGCGCCCCAGCCACCGCGTCACGCACGATCGACGTGACCAGGTGCGCGGGTCCGGCTGGGAGTTCGTCCACGTCTGCATCGACGACGCTTCCCGCCTCGCCTTCGCTCAGATCATGCCTGATGAAGGGCAGCACAGCGCCGTCCTCTTCCTCGAACGCGCCTTGGCTTACTTCGCTTCCCTCGGCATTAAGACTCAGCGCATCATGAGCGACAACGGCTCTTGCTATCGCTCCCATCTCTTCCGTGCCGCCACCCAGCGCCACCGCCTGCACCACCTCTTTACCCGTCCCTACACTCCGCGCACCAATGGCAAAGCCGAACGCTTCATCCAAACTTCCTTACGTGAATGGGCCTATGCGGCCGTTTACTCTCACTCCGCCCACCGCGCCGACCATCTCCAACCCTGGCTCCATCGCTACAACTGGCATCGCCCCCACTCTGCCCTGCAACACCAACCTCCCATCTCTAAAATCAATTTATCCATGAACAACCTCTTGAGCCTCCACATCTAGGGATTTACATCCGCCGGGGCGGGCGGAACGGCCGGGAGTAATTGGTGCTTCGCGCATTGTTCGGCAAAGAGTTGGAAACCTTTTTTCTCTTCCTCGCCGAACGAAAAGCGCAGGCATTCCCGGAAATAAAAATCGCAAAACGCGCGCCGGTTCTCGGGC
>JALYQE010000132.1 GCA_030855965.1 Verrucomicrobiota bacterium
CTAGAACTTGACCGAGAACCCGCCGTAATAATTCCGGCCGGCGGCGGGATCGATCCCGCTGTTGGTGATGCGCGAGTAATAGTCTTCGTCGAAGAGATTGTTGATCCCGGCGTTCACGCTCACCACATCCTTGTAGATGTTCACTTCCGCGGTCAGATCCCAGACGGCGTAGGCCGGGACGAAGCGCTCCGGCGTGTTCGCGTCGTCCGCGAAACTATCCCCCGCGAAGGTGCCGAGAAACGCCAGCTTGAGGCTGTTGCGATGGCGGTAGATCAAACCGGTCCGGACAAGATAATCCGGCGCGAAACGCGGCGTGCTGCCCTCCAGCGGGCCGCTGACAAATTCCGCATCGAGGAAGGTCGCGTTGCCGTAAAGGCTGAGCGAGCCGAAGCGATGGCCTAACGAAAATGCCCGGGCCGGCGCGACGGGCGCGCTCTCTTTCCCCATCGGCGCCGGGGCCGGCGCGGCGATCGACTGGCTGGCATCGATCAGCCCGATGAGATCCAGTTCGCCGGAAAGCTCGACCCCGAAATGCTGGGCCCGCCCGACATTGGCCAGCGTGCTAAAGCCGCCGGGCAGCGCAATCACCCCAATCTGGTCGTCGAAATTGAGCAGGAACCCGCTCACATCCCAGGTCACCCAATCGCGCGGGCTGCCGCGGAAACCGATCTCGTACTGCACCGCGCGGCTTTCATTCAGATCCTTCGGCACCAGGGTAGTGCCGCCAGTCGGGACAGCCTGGGTGAAAATAACCGGCCGATACGATTGCGAGACGTTGGCATAAAGCTCCGTCTTGTGCGCGACCTCGAAGTTCAGGCCGAGACCGAAAAGCGGGATGGAATAGTTCTCTTCCTCGTCCGCCAACGGCGTGCCCGCGGCGGTCTTGTCGGCGTTGACATTTTCCTTCACGCTCTGCCACGCGTTCTCCAGGCGAAGGCCGGGAACGATGGAGAACCGCCCCCAGTGAAAGCGGTTCTCGACAAAAAACGGGAGGTAAAAAATCTCGCGGTCGCTGTCGTTGCGCACCACCCCGCCGCGGTCGGTCGCGCTCGCGCCGCGGCGATCTTCGCGCGGCGAATAAGTGTGATAAGCCTGCACGCCGCCGGCGACGGTGTTCGTGCCGCCCCAGAGCTCGTAGTCGTGGCGCAATCGGGCCTCGAGTCCCTCCGTGTAAAACTCCTGGTGCTCGACCGTGGTCGTCTCCGCATCCGGCCCGGTCGGGAGCGTGCCGAAGCCGCCGCCGCGCTGCCGGACGCTGAAGCGCGAATAATACCCTCCCCAGCCCGTGACCGTGAGCCGGGTGGCGTCGGAGAAATCCCGTTCCCAGGCGAGCGACGCAAAGTGCCGCTCCAGCTCGAAGACGTCGAAGTAGCGCGAAGTCGCGTCGCGGTTCTCATTGTAATTTACCGCGCCGGGTCCGGTGGCGAAGGTCAGCCCGCCCGGTTCGCCATGTTGTTCCGCGTAGGCGTCGAAGCTCAGGATCCAGCGGCTGTCGCTGTTACCATCCAGCACCAGCTTGAGATGGCCCGCGTCGAGGGTGAAATCGCTGTTCGCTTCGCGAAATCCATCGCCTTGCCGGTGATTATAGTAGCCGTAATAACCGAGCCGGCCGCTCGTTCCATCTACGTAAGTGAAGTTGGAAAAATAGGCGTCGCTCCCAAAGGTGTTCGTGCTCCCGAATGCAAAGGCGCGATCCGGCCGCGGACGGTGGGTGATGAAATTAAGCGCCCCGCCAGGTTGCGGTCCGTAGAGCAAAGCCGCGCCGCCGCGCAGAAACTCGAGGCGATCGACGGTATCGAGCGGCGGGCTGTAGTAGGCCTCCGGATAACCGAATTGATCGGCGTGAATCGGGATCCCGTCCTTCAAGACCTGGGTGAACTGCACCCGGCCCGGATCGAGCCCGCGATAACCGATGCTGATCAGGGGCGAAGTCTCTTCGCTCAGGTAAAGACCGGGCGTCTTGGCCAGGGCCTGGCGATAGTTGTTGTTCGTGATCCTGGGAAACTCATCGAGATCGATCACGCTGGTTTTTTTCCCGGAATAAATCCGGGTCCCGAGGACCGGCGGAAGATACGGCGCCTGGATCGTCTCGTCCGATTCGGCCTCCGCTTCCACCCGCACTTCGCTCACGGTGGCGGTGACCGCTTCCTGGGCGAAAAGCGGAAGGGGGAGGAGAATCCCAAGGGCGAGTAAGAGGCAGAACAAAAAATTCACGCCCCCATCCTAACGAGCGCATGCGGGCTTTGCTCCCGTTCGGTTGCGAACTTTTAGCGGTCGGTTGCAGTGCCGCTGCCGCCCGGCGCGCGAATCAGCGCGTCTTGCTCGAGACCGCCTTGCGTACGATCTGGTTCCGGACCCGTTCGCCTAACAAATCGAGAGCGGAGACGAGGAGAAACATGAAGAGGAGAACGGTGGCGAACTTATCCCACTGATAATATTCCTGGTAGGTATGGAGTTGCAGGCCGACCCCGCCCGCGCCCACGATCCCGACGATCGCGGCCGAGCGGATGTTGTATTCTAGCATCCAGAGCGAGTAGCTCCAGACGAGCGGCTTGGCGTGCGGCCAAAGACCGTATTGAAAGGCCTGCAGCGTCCGCGCCCCGAGCGCCCGGAGCGCGCGCGCGACATCGATGTCGACCGATTCGAAAGCGTCGCTGAAGAATTTCCCCAGATAACCGACGCTGTAGAAAGTGAGCCCGATCACGCCCGCGAGCGGATTCGGCCCGACAATCGCGACCGCGAGCAGCGCCCAGATCAGACTCGGAATGGTGCGGATGGCGTTCATCAGCAGGCGCGAAATGAAAACGAGCCAGCGTGGCGAGAGGGTTTGCGCGCCCGCGATCGCGATCGGGACCGAGAAGACGATGGCGAAGGCCGTGGCCATGACGGCGATTTGGATCGTCTCGAGCAAACCGAGGAGCGTACGGCCAGTGACCGACAAATCGGGCGGGAAAAAATTCGCCAGGAATCCGTGAATGTTCGCGAGATAATTCAGGTCGCGTCCCGAACCGCGCAGCACCCCGGCCGAGCCAAAGATCGCGACCACGAAGACGATGAGGGAAATGTTCAGCACCCCCAGTTGCTGGTGCCACTTCAGGTCGATCGGCGGGACATCGATCCGCCCGCGCGCCTGCGCGACCGGTTCAATTCCGGGAGGCGCCTGCATGAACCTTCCGGATTCGCCATTTCTCCGGATTCATCGGGTCGAGACTGAGCACGTAATCCGCGAA
>JALYQE010000136.1 GCA_030855965.1 Verrucomicrobiota bacterium
GCTCGCCTACGGCCTGCGGCGTTTCAAGGAACTCGGCATCGTCCCGACCGAAGTGCGCCTCACGGGCGGCGGGAGCAAGAGCGCGGTCTGGCGTCAGATCGCGACCGATGTGCTCGGCTTGCCGACGATCGCATTGAAAGTCTCCGAGGGCGCGGCCCTGGGCGCGGCGATCCAGGCGGCCTGGACTTATTGCCGGGTGAAAGGCAACCCGCTGACCCTGGAAAAACTGGTCGACGACCTCGTCGTGGTGGAGAAAAAGAGCGGCTTCACGCCGAACAAGGAAACGATTGCGCTTTATCGTGAACTGCTTTTGCGCCAGGTCGACCTAACGAAAAAGCTCAAGACCGGCGGTTACCTTTAGCGCGCGCCTGCGAGCTGCGCGACCGCTGCGAGTCCATCGAGGCATTGCGCCTCGGGTCCGAAGCGGACCAAGGCATGCCAGTAGGCCGCCTGGCCCACGCGCCGCCGCAGTTCGTGGTCATCAATCAGAGCGAGGAGGCAGTCCCGCCATTCCGCCTCATCCCGCGCGATGAAACCGTTGCTCCCCGGCTGAATGGCGGCGGCGTAAGGCGCGGTAGCCGCAGCGACCGTGGGCACGTGCAGAAGCGCGGCCTCGAAATATTTCAGCTCGCTCTTCGCTTCGCAAAAGGGATTACCGGCCTCGAGGGGAGCGAGGTTGATGTCAAAGCGGGCAAATTCCGCGCCGAGGGCGGAGTGCGGCACCAGCGGACGCTGCTCGATGCGCGCGGCGTGCCCGGACAGCTCCGGGAATTCCGCGAGATCGAGATGACCGACGATCGTTAGGGCGACTTCCGGTCGCTCGGTCAGGACCGAGGCGAGGGCGGCGGAAATTTGCGCGAAGTCTTTCTGATGTGTCGGCGCGCCGGAGGCATACCCGATCCGGACAGTCCCTCCGGCATCCGCTGACCGCGTCGGCAAAGAGCGGGCGTCCTCGAGCATGCGCCAACTGATTCCGTTAGGCCAAACCACTGCCCGCTTCCCGAGTTTTTCCACCGCGGCGGCGAGCGGTGCGGTCGAGACGATTGCGCAGTCGGCTTCCAGCAGGCTCCGCCGCCATCCCGCAACCCTCTCTTCCCAGCGATCGCGCTGGGCCGGATTCAGCGTCCGCACGTAATCGAAATATGGGGCGCGCATGTAGGCGGGCTCGAAGACGAGGTCGTCGAGATCGAAGGCGATCGTGATGTCGCGCGCGCGACAGGCGGCGTTGAGATCGGCAACGCGCGCGTTCCACGGGGCGCGGAAGAGAATCGCCATCGAAACGCCGGCGAGCCGCTGTTCATTGAAATCCTTCAGCTCACACCACTCGGCTTGCAGCCCGCCAGCCTTCAGCGCTTCGGCGTGATGCTCGACCCGGTAGAGATGCCCGCGCGTTTCGGGGTTGTCCGAAATGAAGAGGAGCCTCGGCCCATCGCGCAGCGTCGCACTGGCGCGGCCAAGCTCGGTCAGGGCGGAGCCGTAGGCGGGGGAGCAGGCGTGAATCGACTTCTCGTTAGGCGGGACCACTCTGCCCTGCACCTTCTCAAACGCGCCGCGGAAAGTATCGATGGCGGCGCGGTCGATTTCGCCCTGCCTGGCGATCTGGCCGGACAGTTCTTCGTAGAAGCGGGCCGCAACCCCGGGCCAGCCTAACGACTCCGCGTCCACGCTCTGCTGACGCTTTAATCCCCGCTCCAGCGTGCCGGCGGCGGCCTCGAGCGGAGCGGGAAATTCGAAGACGAGCCGTTGGGCGATGGCCGCCAACTGGCGCGGGCCGTCATCGAGCAACATCTCGTAGGTGAGCTGGGCCCGCGGCAAATCGCGGCTCCCCTTTTCCGCTTCGAGCACATAGCGCAGCCAGAGCCAGTGTGCGCGCGCGATCGAGAGCGGACCGCCGGGCCGAGTCAGGTCCGTCAGGACGCGGACCTGGAGCGAGCGAGCGACCTCCCGTGGATCGCGCAGAACGAGAACGCCGCCAAAGGAGACTTCCGAATTCGTCAGGCAAGCGCGCCAAAAGGGAAGCAGCCGGCAGAGCCGCGGGTCCTTCAACACGAGCCTGGGAGAACCGGCGAGAGCCTTTTCGAGAAACGCTTCGGCGCGCTCGCGGAAAGCGAGCGCCTTGGGCGAGGGAAAGAAATCGTCCGGGATCGGTGACGGATCGTGCCATGCCGTACCCGCGGCCACGAGGATCTCCTCATTCAACCGGGTCAGGTCCCTCGATTCAAAATAGCCCCCGGTGTTATCCGGCGCCGGAGGGAGAAGATTATCGGGCAGGCCGAAACCGAGCGCGTGCAGTGCACTCGCCAGCGCAGAGGTGCCGCTCCGGTGCATCCCGAGCACGAGCACGACCCGACGATCCGTTGCGCTCATGATTTAGGCGGAAGAAATCGGCGCGCCTCAAGCGAGAGCCGGCCCAGATACTCCGGGCTAAGCTCGGGTGGCGCATACGGCTTGCCGCGGAGGCGCACATACTCCTCGTGGAATTTTTCCCATGGATGTTCCGCCATGGAAACGTTCGTCGCGACCCCGCCGTGGAATTGGTGGAACGTGCCCTCACCGAGCAAGAGAACCGGCGTTAACTCAGGCGCCGCGCAGGCGAGCGCGAAAAAATCCAGATTCACCAGCCCGCCGCCCGGCGCCTGGAACGCGGGGTAAAATCCGCCCAGCCTAACGAACTCGGACTTGCGCAAGGCGAAGCAATTACTTTCGGCAACCGGAGAGAACCACCCTTCGCGGCACGACAGCGCGAGGGCGGAGATGGAGAAAAGCGCATAGCCGTTGGCGCGCCAGTCGACCGATTCCAAGAGGCGATCCTCGGCGGCTTGGTTGTAGCCGGTTTTGACCGAAAGGTTTTGCACCTCCTCCCCGAGATGCCAGCCCAGCGTGTAAACGAAAGGATTCGGGAACGCCCGGAACGCGGTCAGCATGTAGCGCATCATGCCGGGAGAAAGGATCCGCGCACCGTCGACGCAGACGGCGACGCACTCGCCCCGGGCCATTGCCACGCCGAGATTGACGGCCTCGACTGGTGAGGAGGAGTTCGTCTCGTGCCGATGGTAGCGGAAGTTTGCCGCGATCCGCTCCACTTCGGCCGATTGCAAAGGAGCGCTCGGGCCGTTTTCGATCACGAGAACTTCGTAATCCTCCACCGCGACGCCGCGCTGATAGCCGGGGCTTAGCGAAAAAAGCGTCCGCGGGGCCTCGCGGCGCATGTCGTGCACGATCACGATCACTGACAGCTTTGGATTCATGCGCGAGGCCCTTTCACGGCTCTACTTCGCCGACCGCTGCGTTTTCAGCAAGATGGAGCGCGCGTCGCCGCCCCCGGACGTGCTGCATCATCCTCCTAGAGTGCACGGTTGTTCTGTGGTTCTATAGCGCGACATGAAACTCGTCATCGCCGCCACCGGCGCCAGCGGCACCGTTTATCTCCAGCGTTTGCTCGACCAGATCGACGCCTCGGCCAACGAAGTCCACCTCGTCATGAGCGCGCATGCGAAGCAGGTCGCCGCGACCGAGGTCGACCGGCTCGAAATTCCGCCGGGCGTGCTCAAACATGGCGAAAACGATCTCAACGTCCCCTTCGTCAGCGGCTCGGCCCGATTTGACGCCATGGTCATCGTCCCCTGCTCGATGGCGACCCTCGGCCGCCTCGCCGCCGGCACGAGTGAGAGCGCACTCCTCCGCGCGGCCGACGTTTTTTTAAAAGAGCGCCGCAAACTCATCGTCGTCCCGCGCGAGACGCCCTGGAGCCTGATCCATGCCCGCAACGTCGTCACCCTGCTCGAAGCGGGCGCGGTCGTGCTCCCGGCGATTCCCTCTTTCTACAGCCGGCCGGAATCGGTCAGTGACGTGGTCGACACGGTGGTCTGGCGCATCCTCGATCAGATCGGCCTCCCGAATCCGCGCGCTTATCGCTGGAAAGACGAGAGCGGCGAAACTTCCGGGCCTTGAAAATCGAAGGCTGGCGCGCGCGATGGCTGATCGCTTTCGGTCATCGCCTCCTGCAAATCTGGGCGCGCACCTTGCGTTTCCGGATCGAAGACCGGGCCAACGTCGTCGGCACTCCGCCTGACGAACGCTACATCGGCGCGCTTTGGCACAATCGACTTCTCCTGCTTCCGTTCGTGATCAAACGCTATTTGCCGGAGCGGCGCGGCGCGGCCTTGATCAGCGGCAGCCGCGACGGCGCCCTGCTCGCCGACCTGGTCGAGCGCTTCGCTTTCGATGTCGTTAGGGGATCGAGTTCGAAGAAAGGAGCCAGCGCCATCCGCCGACTGGCCGAAGTCATTGCGAGCGGCAAAGATGTCGTCATCACGCCCGACGGTCCGCGCGGGCCGGCCTACGAACTCGGACAAGGCATCGTTTTTCTCGCCCAACAATCCGGCGCCGAAGTGGTGCCGATCAATCTCGAATACTCGGGCTATTGGCGGCTCAAGAGCTGGGACCGGTTCATCTTGCCCAGGCCGTTCTCGAGCGTGCGGGTGATCTTCGGCGCGCCGCATCGGGTCGCGCCGACTTCGACGGACGAAGAATTCGAGCGCGAACGGCAGCGGTTGCAGGACGCGATGATGCAGCTAGTGGAGATGCGATGAAGCTGATCGATGGCAAAGAGACGGCCGAGAAAGTTTACGCCGAACTGCGGGGCGAAATCGCGCAGCTCAAGGCGCAAGGGATCACCCCGGGCCTCGCGGTCGTGCTGGTGGGCGATGATCCGGCTTCGCGCGCCTACGTCCGCTCAAAGGACAAGATGTGCCGCGAACTCGGTTTGCATTCCGTGAAACTGGAACTGCCGGCCGAGACCACGCAGGACGATCTCTTGGCGCGAGTCGACGAGCTGAATCGCGACCCGGCGATTCACGGCATTCTTGTGCAGTCGCCGCCGCCGAAACAGATCGACGAGGCGGCCATCATCCGTGCGCTCGATCCGGCCAAGGACGTCGACGGTTTTCATCCGATTAACATCGCGAAGCTCGCGCTGGGCGACGCGACCGGGTTCGTGCCCTGCACACCGTTAGGCTGTTTGCGCCTGCTCCAGGAAATCGGAGTCGAGATTAGCGGCGCGCATGTGGTCATGCTCGGGCGTAGCATGATCGTCGGCAAACCGCTCGCGCTTCTGCTCATGCAGAAAGGCAACGACGCAACGGTCACTGTCGTGCATTCGCGGACGAAGAATCTTCCCAGGATTACGCGTTCCGCGGACATCGTGATCGCCGCCATCGGGCAGGCCGGATTCGTAAGGGCCGAGCACGTGCGTGAAGGCGCGGTCGTGATCGATGTCGGGATCAACCGGGTCGACGACGCGGCGGCGAAACGCGGTTACCGCCTGGTCGGCGACGTCGCCTTCGAGGAAGTGGCGCCGAAAACGGCGGCGATCACGCCGGTGCCGGGCGGCGTCGGACCGATGACGATCGCGATGCTGATGGCGAACACGGTCAAGGCCGCACGACTTTCCTGGTCAGAAAACCCAGCACTCGCTTCTCGTTAGGCAAAAAACGGAGCAGGCTGGTGGTGAGGCGCGGATGCTCGACGGCGTGGCGGGCGAGGGCGTTGATCCAGAGACGGCCGGCGTAAAGTTTTTCGTGCGCGGTGGAGTATTGGCGGTGATCGCCGGTCTGGATGGCCGCCGCCGCCAGTTCACCGGAGCGGAGCGCATAGTAAATCCCCTCCCCTGTGAAGGGCTCGACCACGCGGGCGGCATCGCCGACGAGGAACAAACCCGGCCGCCCGGCCGGCAGGGCGGCGCGGGCTAAGGGCGCGATCGTACGCCAGCCGTGATCGGCCGCGATGCCAAACTCCTTTTCCGCCCAGCGCCGAATCGCGGCGAGATCGTTAGGCCGACTGACGAGGCAGAGATTGAGCAAGCCGTCGCCGACCGGCGCCTGCCCGGAATAACCTTCGCGCAGGAGCTGAAGCACGATCCGGTCGCCGAAATTTTCCGGCAGCGGGACGTGGGTTTGGAGCGCGACGCGGTCGCGTCCCTTGCGCGGCATCAGGTTGCAGAGCTGGGCGACGGTGGAGTTGCGGCCATCGGCCGCGACCAGGACCCGGGTCCGCTCTTCCGCTTGATCAGTCCGCACGATCCAGTGCCCGCCGTACGCGACCGAGAGCAAGGTCACGCCCTCCCGGACCTCCGCGCCTAACGAACGGGCGCGGCGCAGGAGAAGGTGATCAAGCACGCTGCGCCGGATTGCGATCTCCGTGTTTTCGCCCGAGGGCAGCGGGGAACTTATCGAGCGCCCATCCACGCCGATGAATTCGACCGTCGTCAGTTTCCCGTGCGGCGCGGCCCGGACGTCATCCGCCACACCAAGTCGCTCCAGGACCGGCCAGCAGCTCGGATTCAAACAATCGCCGCAGACTTTTTCGCGGGGGAAGACGGCGCGCTCGAGCAGGAGCGTGCGCAGACCGGCCTGCGCACAAAAGGCCGCGCAACTCGCGCCCGCCGGACCGCTCCCCACGATGGCGACATCCCACATTTTCGAGTACTCTCTCACGGTCGTGCCGCTGTCTAAGGAAAAGCCAGACCTGAATAAAAAAGTTCACGAGGTGCCGCACAAGCCCGGCGTGTATTTGATGCGCGACCGGTTTGGCCGGGTCATCTATGTCGGCAAAGCGCGCGATCTGCGGAAACGGGTCGGCTCCTATTTCATGCCGTCGAAAATGGCGGTGGCCGATCTGAAGACGCGGGCGCTGCTCGAGGCGGTCTGGGATTTTGAAACGCACACGGTGGCGAGCGAACCGGAATCGCTCCTGCTCGAGGGCAAGCTGATCAAGGAGTACCGGCCGCGTTATAACATTTCGTTCCGCGACGACAAACGCTTCCTCGTCGTGAAATATGATCCGACGGAAGAATGGCCGCGCTTTCGCTTGGCGCGTTTCAAGAAGGACGATGGCGCACGCTACTTCGGGCCGTATGCGCACGCCGGAGCGCTGCGGCAGACGCTCAATTTCATGCGCAAAAAATTTGGCGTCCTCACTTTCGGACGCGGCTCGCCGACGGAACGCGAACTAAAATCGTCCACTTATCAGGTGCCGATGCGGTTGAGCGAGATCAACGCCGCGACCTACCGGCAGCGGGTGGCGCAGGCGGCGGAATTTCTCGAGGGAGCCTCGCGCGACATGATGAACGTGGTCGAGGAAGAGATGCAGAAGGCCGCCGCCAAGCTCGATTTCGAGAAGGCCGCGGAATTGCGCAACATGCTGGAAGATTTGCGTCGCACGACGAAGCCGATGCGGCGTTTCACCCGGCACAGCCTGCCGAGCACGATCGATCCGGTGGCCGACGTGCAGGCGCTGGCCGACGCGCTGCAGCTGCCGCACCTGCCCAAAGTGATGGAGTGCTTCGACATCTCGAACATCTCGACCACGCACGTCGTGGCTTCGATGGTCTCCTTTCGCGAGGGCGTGCCGGACAAGAATAATTACCGGCGTTATCGGATTCGGACGGTGGAAGGCCAGGATGACTTTGCGAGCATGGCCGAGGTCGTTAGGCGGCGTTATTCGCGCGTGCTTCTGCAGGCACGCGAGGAAAATCCGGACGCCGCCGAGTATTCGCAAGAAAATCCGGTCGACGCCTTGCGCCCGGCGCGGGCGGACAATTTCGTTGCGGTACGCTTGCCCGATCTAATCATCGTCGATGGCGGGAAGGGCCAGCTTTCTTCCGCCTGCCGCGAGTTGCAGCGGCTGGGATTGCACGATCTCCCGATCATCGGCTTAGCGAAGGAATTTGAGGAAATTTACCGGCCCGGTCGCGCCCTGCCGTTGCAATTGCCGCCCGATTCCGGCGCGCTTCGTTTGCTCCAACGCATCCGCGATGAAGCGCACCGCTTCGCCAACGCCTATCACCAGCTCCTGATGAAAAAGAGGATCGGCGAGAGCATTCTCGACGATTGTCCCGGAGTGAGCCAGAACCGGAAAAATCTCCTTTTGCGCAAATTCGGTTCCGTGCAGCGGCTGCGCAAAGCGAGCGTCGAAGAAATTGCATCGACCGAAGGAATAGGCCAGAAGTTGGCGGAGGAAGTGCATCGCTTCCTCGAGCGGCATTAAGCTCTCCGCAGATTTCGCAGATTTACGCAGATTGAAATTTCCCACGCCCGTGTCCGTCCCGAAAATCTGCGGCAATCTGCGTCATCTGCGGATCATTCTCCCTTTCCTCGCTTCGCTCGCCCTGGCGCAACAGCCGGAGGAAGAGCCCCAGCCGAAAGCGGCGCCAACGCCTTTCGAGGAAACGATCAAGCCGACCTTCGAGACGCAAAAACAGGCGCGCACCTACATCCTCGACATTCCGGCGCCGCGGGGACAGATCACGGACCGGAATGGAAATCCGCTCGCGCAAAACAAGCTGAGCTACAACCTCACGGTCGATTTCCCCACGCCGCTCGATTTCTCCGACGCAGAGGCGCTCGCCTTCGCCCGGGAGAAGATCCGAGCAGCCGAGAAGCGACTCGACCGCTCGTTCGCGACGACCGACAACGCGATCCTGCGGCATTATCATAACCGCGGATTTCTTCCTTTTGAGATCGCGCAAAACTTGAGCGTCGACGAGCGCGCAGAGTTGAAGGACAACCTGCCGCCCGGCCTTTCCTTGAAGCCTATTTACATGCGCTTCTATCCGAACCAGAGCCTGGCGGGCCAGGTCATCGGCTACACCGGGCGCACCAGCCGCAACGCTGACGGCATCATTCAGAACGGCCAGGTCCTCTGGCCGGAAACCGAGGGCCGCGAGGGTTTGGAATTGACTTTCAACAGCATGCTCACCGGGCGGCACGGCAAGTACAAGGTCACCTTCGACCGCGAGGGCCGGAAAACTTCCGAGCGCATTGTGGAGCCACCCGTGCCCGGCTACAACGTCGTCACCACGCTCGATCTCAATCTGCAACAAATGGCGGAAAAGGCGCTGGCGGCGAAAGCGAAACGGGGCGCGATCGTGATCGTCGATCCCAACACCGGGGACATCCTCGCCCTCGCCTCCTGGCCGACCTATGACCCGAACGACTTCATCCCCTCCATCTCCACGGCCAAGTTTAAGAAGTTGCAGGACGACCCGAACATTCCGCTCCTGCCGCGCGCATATCGCTCGGCCTATCCGCCCGGTTCCACTTTTAAGGTGGCCGTGGGCCTGGCCGCTTTCGAGAGCAACACCATCACGCCCCTCGATCACTATGAATGCGTCCCGTCGATGAATGTCGGGAACGTCACTTTCCGCAACTGGAAGAAGACCTATCGCGGCTCGCTCAATTTTACCCAGGCGCTGACCGAGTCGTGCGACACCTGGTTTTACCAGGTCGGCATCCAGACCGGGGCGGGCCCGATCCTCGATTGGGCGGCGCGGCTCGGCTATGGCACGAAATGCGGCATCCCGCTGAAAGGCGAAGTGGACGGGCGTTTGCCTAACGACGACTACATGAAGGCGACCCACGGCCGGCGGATTCTGAACGGCGACATCGCCAACATCTCCATCGGCCAGGGCGACATCCTCACCACTCCGCTGCAGATGGCGCAGTCGATGGCGATCGTGGGCAACGGCGGGACGTTTTATCAGACTCGCCTGGTCGAGCAAATCCAGACCGTAAGCAACGAAATCGTCGCCGCCTATTCCGTGCGCGCCAAAAAAACGATCGACGCCTCGCCCATGGTGATGGAGCACATCCGCACCGCCATGGTCGACGCGGTCAACGCCCCCGCCGGCACCGCGCACCAGGCGAGCCTGGACAACGTCTCCGTCGCGGGAAAAACCGGAACGGCGCAATGGGGCCCGAAGGAACGAGAGCGGACCGCGGCCTGGTTCGCGGGTTTCGTTCCCGCGCGCAATCCGCAATATGCCTTCGCCGCGCTTTACGAAGGGGACGTGGGCGCGAACGTTCACGGCGGTTCGTCCGCGGCGCCGATGATTGGACGAATCCTGCGCCAGGTATACGGGGAGCAGAGCAGTAAAGAGAAAGCGGAAGACGAAGAAGACAGTTCTAATTAGAGGGCGGCGTGCCGAGTCGAAGCGCTTTCTCCCCTTGCCACCATGACAAGGCGGCGCCCTTGGCGTTAACTATCGCGTGCCAATCACCTCGGACTCCAGCGCGCTGCTGATCGTCGGCCACGGCTCGACCGTGAATCCCGACTCGAGCGGGCCGACCTGGCAGCAGGCGGCGGCGCTGCGGGAGCGCGGGCTCTTTCGCGAAGTGGCCTGCTGTTTTTGGAAAGAAGAGCCGAGCCTGCGCGACGCGCTCTTCTTCTTCAACGACCCGGAGATACGGGACGTCTATGTCGTGCCGAATTTTATCAGCGAAGGTTATTTCACCCAGACGGTCATCCCGCGGGAACTGCAGCTGAGCGGGCGCCTAACGACGCGGGCGAGCGGCCAGGCCTGGAAATATTGCGAGCCGGTGGGAAATCATCCGGGCGTCACGGAATTGCTCCTGCGCCGGGCGGGCGAGATCGCGCCCGATGTGCCGGAAGCGGAAACTTCTCTCCTCATCGTCGGCCATGGCACGGCCTTGAACGACAACAGCGCGGTCGCGGCCAAGCGCGAAGTCGAGAAAATCGCGGCCCTCGGGCGCTACGCCTCGGTCCAGAACGCCTACATGGAAGAGGCACCGCTGATCTCGGACTGGACCAGCCGAACGACGACGCCAAATGTCGTGGTCGTGCCGTTTTTCATTTCCGACGGCCTGCACAGCTACCAGGATATCCCGGTCCTGCTCGGGATCGAGCCCGAGCCGACGGCGGCGGCGAGCCAGCGCGAGGTCTTCCGGCGCAATCCTTATCCGCGGCACGGGCGCAATCTTTACTACGCGAGCGCGATCGGGACGGAGCCGCAATTTGCGGAAATCATTCTCGAGCAGGCGAAAGCTTTTGACAGCGCAGCCCTTGATCTCAGCCCGATTGCATAAACTGTTCTCTCTACTGGCATTTTGAAAAACGACTCCACCAAGCTCCTGCAGGATCTGGCGGCCTTCCTTTTGGCCGCGCCGAAGACGCCGACCAGCGTCAAGCGCGCGGCGGAGATGGTGCGGAAGGAACGGAATTATCGCTGGGTGGGCGTTTACAAAATCGCGCGCGACGACTTCGTCATCGTCGCGGGCACGGGCGATCAACCGCCGACCTACGCGCGGTTCCCGGTCACGCAGGGACTCTGCGGGGTGGTAGCTGAGACAAAGGAGACGCTGATCGTGGGCGACGTGCGCGAAGACGCCCGCTGGCTGCCCGCTTTCTGGACCACGCTTTCCGAGATCGTGGTGCCGATCATGAGCGAAACCAACGGCAAGGTCCTGGGCATCATCGACGCGGAAAGCGACAAGGTGAACGCTTTCACCGATGACGATCGCGATTTCCTCGAGCATGTCGCGGTGCTGATGGCGGGGAAGCTCGGCACCGCGAAAAAGAAAAAGCATGCCCCCGCGCATTGAGCGCGTGCTCGGAGAGTGGCTCGCGTCCGGCGCCCGCGGCATCGGGGAGATCCTGATCGGAAAGCACGGCAACGGGTATGCCCTTTGCCATCGCGAGGATGAGGCCGGGGCCGGGTTGGAAGTTTTCTCTTCACCTGACGACGCGGCCACGCTCGCGAAACTGGACGAGAAAGGGCAGTATCGGCCGCTCAAGACGGCACCAAACTTGCGCCGCGGCTGGCGCCTCGAAGTGGCAAACCTGGGCGCGCTGCGGCTGGCGGTGGAAGGCTTTTACCCGGGGCGGCTGGCCATGCTCACGGCTTGGGAAGGGCACGGGCTGACGACGACTCCACTGCGGGCGACGCTTAACCGCCAAACCGGGATGTACCGCGCGGCGGCCCGGGTTTCCGATGAAGAAGCCGACGCGGTAATCAACCGCTTTTGCCGCTCGCAAGGCGGCGAGCCGGGATGCCTCCGGATCATCCTCTGGGCGCGCGATGAAACCAAGGCGCGACCCTCGTTCAGGTTACCGCTGGATAAATTCATCGCGCCGATCGACCAGACGGGTCGCGGGGAGAATATGATGCCGTTGCTTTGCCAGGAAGCGTGCAATCTTCTCGTAGCCGAAATGCGCGCAGTGGTGAAAGAAAGTACCTCCCCCCAGGCGGAGTGAAGTCTCGCGGAGGGTGATCGAGTGATGATCTATCGCGCCAGGACCGTTCTCACGATGGATGGCGCGCCGATTGAAAATGGCGCGGTCGCGGTCAAGGCAGATCGGGTGGTCGATGTCGGCCGCGACGAGGAAGTGCGAGCCCGCCGCAGCGGCCCGGTGACCGATCTTGGCGAAGTGGTCTTGCTTCCGGGGTTGATCAACGCGCATTGCCATCTCGACTTTACTGCCCTGCACGGAAGGATCCCGCCGCAGCGTTCGTTCGCGGATTGGATTTTGCAGATCAACGGACTGCGGCGCGATCTTTCGGATGAAGATTATCTCGCCTCGATCGCGGCTGGTTTTGTGGAAGCGCGCCGCTGGGGCACGACGACGATCGCAACCGTGGAATCGATGCCGGCACTGCTCAATCGCATGCCGGCGCCGCGACTCCGGACCTGGTGGTTCGCCGAACTGATCGATGTGCGCCCGCGGCTGCCGGCGGCGGAGATGTTGGACGATGCCTTCGCCCGTTTTCGCGGGAAGGAGAACTGGCCGGGCGGCTTCGGGCTCAGCCCGCACGCGCCTTACACGGTTTCGCCCGGGTTAATGCGCCTCGCCCTGGAAGCTGCGGAGCGAAATGGGCACCTGCTCATGATGCATCTCGCCGAGTCGGCGGAGGAGATGGAGATGTTTCGCGACGGCCGCGGCCGGTTATTCGAACTCTTGAAAAGCCTCGGCCGCTCGATGGAGGATTGCGGCCAGGGAAAAACTCCGCTCGCGGTCATGCTCGAGCGTGAGGTGCTCGACGAGCG
>JALYQE010000149.1 GCA_030855965.1 Verrucomicrobiota bacterium
TTCGTTAGTCCGGGAAAGTGAGCAGGCGCAGGTAGGCTTTCCCGCTGTCGGTTAGGCGCGCGCTGCTTCCCCGTCCGGCGAGGTGCCGGGTGAGGTTCCGCAGGTCGCCCGGGCCGGGCTTGACGTAGGAAAGCTCGGCCGCGCTCACCGCCCGGTCGCTCGGCGCGAGGCGCAGCGGCAACCCGGAGCGGGTAAAGGAGATTTCCCACGACACCGGCTTTTCGTTAGGGGAACCGTCCGTCATCCAGGGGTATCGCCGGGTGAGCTGAAAGTTGGGCGAATGGGGGATGATCACCTTGTAAAAAACTTCCTGTCGTCCGAGGAAGGCGGGCAGCGTGAGCGACGAATTCCCGCGCGCGGCGAGGAGAAATCGCGGCAGATCGAGCCCGGCGAGATTGAGCCCGTTGTAAATGCCATGTCGATTCGGATCGCTCTTGAAAAAGGTGTTGTGCCATGCCTCGAAATGATCGTTCAGGAGCAGGTTCAGCTCGACGTGGACATGCGCTCGCTCGCGATTGATCCCGCTCCCGGTGTATCCCATGACGCCGAGTTTCTCTCCCTGCCCGACCGCCTGCCCTTCCGCCACCGCGATCGTGCTCAAGTGCGCGTAGAGACTGTAATAGGGAGAGCCGCCCCAGCGATGCTCCACCACCACGTAGCGGCCATAGTTGGAAGCCCCCCCGGCCGTGCTCGTGTAAACGACTTTGCCGGCCGCCATCGCGCGCACCTCGTCGAGCGGCTCGCCCCGTGCGTCGCGGCGCATCGGCCGGATGTCCATGCCCTCATGAAACCGGGTGTAAACTTCGCCTCCGGCCGTCGCCACCGGGTTGCGCACGAAACCGTACTGCCCGCCCTGCCACGGAAAGGAGATCACCCCGCGCAAATTGCGTTGAATCACCTGGTAAAAATTCTCGTTGTCGCCACTCAAGAGAGCCCTGTTGTTGGTCGGCAACACCAGGTTGAGTGGAAGGTCATCGGCCCGGGCAAGAGCGGACATGGCGAGTAGAAGCAGCGCGGATCCGCGCATCCAACCGCTCATTTCTTTTTCTTCTTCTTCCCGCCGATCAATTTCCAATCCTTGTGCATCGTCTTGATGTCCGCCTCAGTCAGGCCGGACGCGAGATAGATTTTCCCGTCCTTGTTCCGCCGATCGATCTGCAATTCGGTCAGCGCCCTTCCATTCAAGAACACGTAAAGGACCGCGCCGCGGTGCTCAACGCTCAAAGTGTCGAGCACGGTGCGGCCGTGATCATCGAGCTCGAGCAGCGCGCCGTAGCTGCCATCGGCCGCGCGGTATGGATAGTAGGCCTTGACGTCGCGTTCGCTCAGCCAGGCGGTTTTTTCGATGTGAACAGCGCGGCCTGAGAGCGTGCGAATGGGCTGCGCGAAGGTCACGCCGTCATGCGGATTCGCCTCGATGTGCACCCGGAATTTGCACTGTTTCGACGCTGCCTGAGCCGCCACGCCAAAGGCGAGCAAGAGCGCGGCGACGAGCAGAGTTCTCATGGCGGATTGATAAAGGGTTTGACAGGTTTTGCAACGTTGGCCTCTTTGGAGCGAATGAGACTAACGTTCCTTTGCGCCACCCTCCTCCTGCTCGCCGCCGTCACGGACGCGCCCGCGCAGGAAAAACGCGGCTGGCTGGGACGCCTCCTGCACCCCTTCAGTTCGTCAGAGAAAATCCCGCAATACAAGAACCCGAAGATTAGCGGCCTCGTCCTCACGGTCGAGCTCCCTTCCGAACCGGTGAAACTCTCCGAAGTTCGCCAGTTACCGGTCCACGTCATCCTGACCAATCGCGGCGAACGGGCGGTCGAGATGAGTTTCCCGACTGAGCAACGAATCGAGATTCTGCTCCGCGATTCCACTCGCCAGGTCGTGACCCGCTGGTCCGACAATCGCGCCTTTGCCGAACAGGCCGGCACGCTCCTGATTAATCCGGGCGAGCACGTCGACTACTATGAGACGATCGCGACGCGCGAACTCGTGCCGGGCAAAGTCTTCACCGTCGAAGTGACTGTCCCGGCCTATCCCGAGATCGATGGGCATCGCAAGTCCATCGCTTCGCCCTGAGCGCTGGCTCGGAATCGTGAAACTTATTTCCGATTACCATCTCCATCCGCAAGGGCATCGGCACCAGCCTTACACCCGGGAACTGCTCCAGCCGTGGGCCGATCACGCGCGCCAGATCGGGCTGCGCGATTTCGCCCTCACCGATCACGATCGCTATCATCCCGGCGTCGACTTCGACGAAATCAATCGGCTACGCGAGGCAAATCCCGACCTCAAAATTCGCGCCGGGATCGAGCTCGATAACGATCCGGTCCATTCCGCCGCCGGGCGCGCCTGGGTGAAGAAAAATTGGGACCGGCTCGATTTCGTCCTCGGCTCCGTCCATTTCCTGCGCGGCGACTGGGCCTTCGATCACGCCGGGCAGGAGGCGGAATTTGAACGGCGCGACATCGATAAAGTCTACCTCGATTACTACGAACGGATTCGCGCGATGGCGGCGAGCGGACTGGTCGATTGCATGGCGCATCTCGACCTGGTGAAGATTTTCGGCTTCCGCCCGACGAAGGATCTCGGCTCCGTGCTCGACGCCGTCCTGACCGAAATTCACAATGCAAATCTCGCCATGGAGTTATCGACCGCGGGCTGGCGCAAGCCGGTCGGCGAGCTCTATCCGAGCGACGAAATCATTCGCCGCGCAATCGAAAAAGGCATCCCCTTCACGACCGCGTCCGATGGACATTCGCACGTGCAACAGGGCGAAAACTTCGAGCGTCTGGCGGCGAAAATGGCGCAGATGGGGATCGGTGAGGTCTGCGTTTTCGAGCGTCACGCGCGGCAGGTCGTCGCGCTCTAGCGCCTTCGAAGATCATGATCTTTCTGCCATCGTTAGGCAAGACAATCCACGGCCGGCGCGCGCTTCCAGACTAACGAGTCGCTGCGGCGCTGCGCACGGCCGGGCTGCGATCATTTCGTGATATCTGGTCTTCCGTTCCGCGAACGTTCCGGCGACTGGTGGTTAGAATGCGCCTTCCTTAAATGGCTCGCCGCAGTAAGCCTTGGCATCATTGCAGGTTGTACGCTTCCACCAAGCCGTTTCCGGTGGTGTCGCCGGCTCCGAACACGATCGCGGTATAGTTGCCCGGTGGCAGGGTCGCCAGGATGGCCGCTTCTTTGTCCTCGCTCGGTGCAAGGCCGGTCGCTTCAATCGCGTCTTGTTGGGTTGATTTCCAGTCGTCGTTCGAGGCGATCAAGGCCCCGTTGCCGTCGCGGGGGATTAATGAGATCTCCTTTTTTTGAGCGACACCAGAGCTCAACCGTCTTCCCTTAAAAAGATGCTACGTCAGCTCGCGCTCCTTCTCCTTCTAATTGCGGTTCCACCGTCGAACGCCGAATCGGGGCGCGATTCGATCTTTGCGGAGGTGGTCAGGCGTGCTCAGAGCGCCGCGGGCGCGCCCTATCGGCCTAACGAAATGGCGCTGCCCGAGGTTTTGCAAAAGCTGGACTACGACACCTACCGCATGATCACTTTCCGGCGCGAGGAAGGACTTTGGTTCGGCGAGCGGACCCGCTTCCAAGTGCAGTTATTTCATCCCGGTTATCTCTACAAAGAGCCGGTCGCGATCAACGAGGTGGTCGACGGCGAAGTCCGCCCGGTCCGGTTCAGCCCAAAATTCTTTCGCTACTCGCACCTCGATCCCGCGCCGCTGAACCGCGCGAAAATTGGCTTCGCCGGCTTCCGCCTTCTCTACCCGCTCAATCACCGCCAGCCGGTAGACGAGGTGATTTCGTTCCTCGGCACGAGCTATTTCCGCGCTCTCGGCGTCGGCCAGACTTACGGAATTTCCGCGCGCGGCATCGCGATCAATACCGTCGAAAATATCCAGGAAGAATTCCCCGCCTTCCGCGAGTTCTGGCTCTGCCGGCCGGAGCCGGGCGCGCGCGAACTGCAATTCTTCGCCCTCCTCGACGGCCCGAGCGTGAGCGGCGCCTATCGTTTCGTGGTCCAGCCGGGCAAAACGACCACGGTCGAAGTCGAGGCGCGTCTCTTTTTTCGCAAATCGGTCGAGGTCCTTGGCCTCGCGCCGCTCACCAGCATGTTCTGGCGCGATCAGCCCGATTCGGAAACCCCTAACGACAAGCGTCCGGAGGTGCACGACTCCGATGTCCTGCTGATCGAGCAGGCCGATGGGAAAACCGAATCGCACCCACTGCAACAGGTCGAGAGGGTCACGACGCAGCTGTTCCCGAAAAAAAATCCAAAAAGTTTCAGCCTCCTTCAGCGCGACCGCGAACCGGCGCATTATCAAGATCGCGAGGCACATTACGAACGACGCCCGAGCGTGCGGGTCGAGGCTTTGGGCGAGTGGGGCGCGGGCACGGTGCATCTGATGGAGCTGCCGACTCCGAATGAATATAACGACAACGTGGTCGCATTCTGGCAGCCGGAAAAATCCCCCGTCGCTGGCGACAAGTTTCAGTTCAAATATCGCCTGCACTGGTTTCCGCAGCCGCCGAATAAAGAGTGAGCGCCACGCGTCGGATCAAACAGCCGCATGAAGGACACGATTTCACGACATCTCCCCCAGCATTGGAGCGAAGCGCACCGCCGGGCGGAGACCTACCTCCGCGCTCTCGGCGGTGAATTCGGGCCGATCGAGCGCAAGCTCGCCGCGCGGGCGCTGGCCGCGGCGCGAGCGGAACGGCGGCCGGAGTTCATGGCGCATCCGGTCACGCTCGTGATGCGGGCGCTCTTTTCCATTCTCGCCCATGAAAAAACGGCGCAACCGGTCGCGATGACACCCCCGATTCAGCGCACGACGATGCTGCCGGAGCCGACGGAGTTTCCCCTGCACGATTGGCTGGGCGGCCTTTTCCGCGGCCGTTCCTTCAAACCCGCCGGGGCCAGGTAACTAGCCGCCGATGGATCCGTTTCCCAGCCAAGTGGCTGAGCAGGCGCTCAGCTATCCCGACGCCGCCAGTTGGACCCGCCCCGCGGCCTCGCGCAAGAACGAGCACCGCTCCGCCATCACGGTCCTCATCGCAGTCCTCACGATCCTCGCCACCACTTTCGAGTGGAGCCTGCTCGGCGCCGAGGGCTGGACGCCGATTAACGTCCTCCTCCTTGGCCTCTTCACCCTCCTCTTCACCCATGTCGCGATCGGCTTTTCCCAGGCCTTCTTCGGTTTCCTCATCCTGAGCGATCGCGCGCCGGCAGCGGCCGAGCCCGTGCCCGCGGCCGATGAGTTAAACAAACTGCCGGTGACCGCGATCGTGGTCCCGGTTTACAACGAGGATGTCGGCGCCGTCTTCGCCCGCCTGCGCGTGATGCACGACTCGCTCAAGTCGTTAGGCGCGCTCGAGCGTTTTCAATTCTTCATCCTGAGCGACTCGATCGACTACGAAAAAGCGCTCGAGGAAAAACTCGCCTGGGCCCGCATGATCGCCGCAACGGATGGCGCCGATCGCATTTTCTACCGCCGCCGCAAACTCCCGCTCAACCGTAAGAGCGGCAACATCGCCGATTTCTGCCGGCGCTGGGGCAGCCAGTATCGCTACATGATCTGCCTCGACGCCGACAGCTTGATGACCGCGCCGGCTCTCGTCGAGCTCGTTAGGCGGATGGAAGACAATCACCGCATCGGCATTCTCCAGACCGTCCCGCAGGCGATCAACGGCCAGACCATCTGGAGCCGGCTCCAGCAATTCTCCATGTCGCTCTACGGCCCGATCTTCGCCGCCGGCGCAAATTTCTGGCAGCAGGAAGAGAGCAACTTCTGGGGCCACAACGCGATCCTCCGGCTCGCGCCTTTCATGCAACATTGCGCGCTCCCCCAGCTCCCGGGTAAGAGCGCGGTCGGGCGCCGCCCGATGAGCCACGACTTCGTCGAAGCCGCTCTCATGCGCCGGGCCGGCTGGGAAGTGCACCTCGCCGACGACCTCCGCGGCAGTTATGAGGAGACGCCGCCGACCGTGGTCGAGCACTTGAAACGCGACCGGCGCTGGTGCCAGGGCAACCTGCAACACTGGCCGCTCGCCCTCGCCCGCGGCTTCAAGCCGGTCACGCGTTTCCATTTCCTGCACGGCATCTTTTCCTTTGTTGCGTCGCCGCTCCTCGTTCTCGTCCTCATCTTCGGCTTCGTGAAAAATCTTTCCCCGGCCGCGAGCAGCGACGGCCTCTTCGTGGAGGCCGCCCGCGCCCAGAGCGCGCTCGTCCTTTTCGGGTTCACCATCCTCCTGCTTCTGCTCCCGAAATTTCTCGCGCTCTTTCTCGCCCTGCGAAAAGGCCGGGCCCGCGAGTTCGGCGGCGCCACGCGCATGATCGCGAGCGCGCTGCTCGAGATGCTCCTCTCCGCGCTGCTGGCGCCGGTCTTCCTGTTTTTCCACGCCAAGTTTGTCCTCTTCAGTCTGACCGGGAAAAAAGTGGAATGGCACGCGCAACAGCGTGGTTGCGGCGGGCACAGCGCTTGGCGCGAAGCACGCGATGTCTTTGGCCTAACGACTCTGCTCGGTCTCGCCATCAGCGCGATCACCTGGTGGCTCACCCCGGGTTATTTCCTCTGGCTGCTCCCGATCGTGCTCGGCTGGCTTCTCGCCATCCCCCTCACCGCTTTGGTCGGCGATTGGCAAATCGGTGAACGCTTCCGCCACGAAGGATTCTTCCTCGTCCCGAGCGAGGTCAGCCCGCCGCGCGAAGTGCGCGCCTTGCGCCGCGCCGCCGGCCCGAATCGTTTCCGCGCCGCCGACCCCGCCGCCGCGGCCGTGATCGACCCTGTCATCCAACGCCTCCTCCCCGATCTCGTGCCGAACCACGGGACTGGTTTGCATCAGCAACTCTGGTCCACGCCCGCGGCCGATCTCGACCCCGTTTGGCAGCGAGAGCTGGCCCGGCTCGATATGCGCACCCGCTGAGCGTTCGCGCAGAAAATGGAGGGACGGGCGCCGTCCCGTCCGCGCTCTGTTTCAGCTTCTCTCTCAGGCGTGAACTGCTCACGCGAGCGCCGGCTTGGTCTCCAGGTCTTCGGCAGAATGCCACTCATGCAAGATGTTGCGCATGAGGAGGGCATGATCGAACTCCGCGCTCCCGGCGGGAAAACGGCTCTGGTCATCGAAATAACTCGAGCGCGCGATCTCAACGTGCAGGGCCTCGACACGCCATTCCAGAGTTCGCAGGAACAGGCCGTCGAGTCGCGCCGCATCGCTCGTTACCGAGTAGCCAACGCAACCGCCTTCGAAGAACGCCGAAGCCTCGAGCAGAGAAGAAAAGACCGATGATACGGGAAGGCTTTCGGTCGTTTCTGCGACGACTCGCACCGACACTTCCAGCTCAGTGGCGAGGGCTTCGCCGCGCCCAGACGAGGATAGGACCTCAACCTTATTAGTGCGCAATTTGGGTATCGCGCCCTGCAGACGCTGGCACGTAGGGCGCCCCGCGGCGAACCCGAAGAGCATCAAAGAACTCTTCGTATTGGGAAATTGTCGGCCGAAAGGAATCGTCGGGCTGGGCATCCAGCCATTTCTCGGCTTCCTTTGTTTGATCATCGATCGAAAAAACGGCGAGGCCCTCCATACGCTTGTCCCATAACGAGTCGGGCAGCCCGGGATGGCGAATTTCCATGTGAGCATTGACTGCATAGCGATCGTCCTTCGTTATGCCTTGCAGCACGAGAACAAGCATATCGTTATTTACGGGCCCGCCCGTATTGCCCTGAACATAGCTGGTAAGATACACGAGCGCATTGCCCCAGGGAAAAGATTGACGACGCAGCTTCGCATAGAAACAGCTACCGGCGTTCGTCCACGGAATTTCAGAAAGCTGTTGCTGATTAAGGTGGGCTTGTGTCTCCGGACCAAGCGGAGCAGATTTAATGAGCCACTTCCACTGCTTTAACTCCGCCTCAAAATTCTTGTATGGCGTGTTGTAGGCCGAGGGTCTCTCGATGCTGACCACCTGAATCGAACCGGATGCGGGGATAAAATATCGTGGCTCGGTGTTATGGAGCGATTCCAGCCTTTGTGCGCGCGCCCATACCCCGGTAGGAACGTCGTAGGGAGCCGGCTGACCATTTCGGTAAGGGATTCCGCCGAGGAGATACTTCGGGCCATGGCTTTTGAAGTCACCGACTATGATCCCTGAGTCGTTAGTCAGAAACTTGACCTCGGGGAGCGTTTCCGTTGTCGCCGTCTGAGTCGCGCAGCCAGACAGGAATGCAAGAGGCAGGATGGCGAAGATTGCCCTGCTATTCACAATCCTCCTGGCTCAACCGATCGCTCGATCAAATCCCCAGCCCGCCGAGGCCGCCGAGGTTCATCCCGCCGGT
>JALYQE010000156.1 GCA_030855965.1 Verrucomicrobiota bacterium
GCGGCCCCTTCGGCGCGGTCGTGGTCTGCAATGGGCAGATTGTGGGGCGGGGCTGCAACCAGGTTACGACTCTGTTCGATCCGACCGCGCACGCCGAAATCATGGCCATTCGCAACGCCTGCCAGTCGTTAGGTCGTTTCGATCTCCGCGGTTGCGAGCTTTACACCAGCTGCGAGCCCTGCCCGATGTGCCTGGCCGCAATCTACTGGGCCCGGCTCGACCGCGTCTTTTACGCCTGCACCCGGCACGACGCGGCCGAGATCGGTTTCGATGACGACTTCATTTACGAGCAACTCCCGCTCGAGATCGCCGCCCGCTCCCTCCCGATGGAACAGATCGAGCGCGAACATTCGCTCGACCTGTTCCGGGAGTGGACGGCAAAGCCGGAGAAGATTCCCTACTGACGGCCGCGCCTAAAAGGTAAAGCCAAACTCCGCGCCGATGACGAGGGCACCCGGGATGCGCCCGGTGCCGTTAGGCCGAATGACCCATTGCAGGTCCGGTTGGAGAAAAGCGAACTTGGTCAGCTGAATGCGGTGGCCAAATTCGAGGACCGATTCGTAATCCGGCACGCCCCCGCCGGCGGCCTTCACCGTCCGCGCATAATGTTCGCTGAAGTTGCCGTAGATCAACCCGAAGACCGTCTGGTCGTCGTTGCGCTGCGGAATCAGGCCCTTGTAAACCAAGCCGAAGTTCACCTGGAAGGCACAATGGAGATGCTCGGCTGCGGATAAAGTCCGGAAGCGGCCCAGATGGTCAGACCCTGCTCGCTCCCGGGAGCTTCCTGGTAAATCATCTGGTCGCCGTGAACGTAGAAGCCGTAGGAGCCGGCCCGTTTGTTGTTCGTGCCGAATTCGGTGTAGCCGCTCCAGGGTGAAAAAGATCCGCCGACCGAGTAATGCCCGGGCAACCCTTTCGACAAAGTGGCCGTTGCCGTTTTGCCATCGCCGCTGTCGTTAGGCACGCTCTCTTTCCAGAACTCCGGACTCCACCCGACCTGGCCGATGAAGAAGACGCCGTCTTCGCCCCGGATGTCCCAATCGAGACCGTTGTGATTGCGATCGAAGATATCGTCCCAGTTCTGGAAGACGCCGAAATGTGCATTCGATTCCGGCGTCGGATCGAATCAAGGCGCAGTCCCAAAACATTCCTACTTCCAAGCGGTTGAAAGCAGGTTCCCGGGCCACGGCTGGCAGCTTGATTTTTGGCCGGGGCCGGCCGCGCTTGGATCGGGATTGCACTCCGGCCCGCTCTTCTGACACTCTCGGACCCGTGCTCGCCAGAATTTACTCCGCGGCCGTCTACGGCGTGGATGCTTACGAAGTCGAAATCGAGGTCAACGCCGCCGGCGGCAACCCCAAGATCGTCATCGTGGGTTTGCCCGATACCGCAGTGAAGGAAAGCCAGGACCGGGTCACGACCGCGATCAGCAACAGCGGCTACTATTGGCCGCGCGGCCGGACCACGATCAATCTCGCGCCGGCCGACGTGAAAAAAGAAGGCCCGAGCTTCGACCTCCCGATCGCGCTCGGGATGATCGCAACCGCGCAGGAAATCGAAGAGGATTTATTCGCCGAGATGAGCTTCGTCGGCGAGCTCGCGCTCAACGGCGCGGTCCGAGCGGTCAAAGGCGTCCTGCCGGTCGCGCTCGAGGCCCGGCGCCGCGGCAAACGCGCCGTCGTGGTGCCGGAAGCAAACGCGCGCGAAGCGGCCATGGTCGCGGGCATCGAGGTCTTCGGCGTCCGGAATCTGCGCCAGACTTTTCAATTCGTTAGGGGCGAAACCCAGCTGCAACCAATCCACGACGATCTGAGCGAATTTTTCGCCAGCCACCAGAATTACGAAGTCGATTTTGCGGACGTGAAAGGCCAGGGCCACGTCAAGCGCGCGGTCGAAGTCGCGGTCGCGGGCGGGCACAATATCCTCATGATCGGCCCGCCCGGTTCCGGCAAATCGATGCTCTCAAAACGAATCGCCACCATCATCCCGCCGATGGCGCTGGAAGAAGCGATCGAGACGACCAAGATTCACAGCATCGCCGGCCTTCTCACCTCCGAGCAATCCTTCGTCGCGACCCGGCCCTTTCGTTCGCCCCATCACACCATCTCCGATATCGGATTGTTAGGCGGCTCGGCCAATCCCGCGCCCGGGGAAGTGAGCCTGGCCCATAATGGTGTCCTTTTTCTCGATGAACTGCCCGAGTTCCGGCGCTCGACGTTGGAAGTGATGCGCCAGCCGCTGGAAGACGGCCGCGTCACCGTCTCGCGCGCCGCCGGCACGGTCACTTTTCCCTCCGAGTTCATGCTCGTGGCGGCGATGAATCCCTGCCCCTGTGGCTACTTCGGCGATCTCAAACGCGAATGCCGTTGCAGCCCGGTGCAGGTGCAGCGTTATCGCCAGCGCATCTCCGGGCCGCTCCTCGATCGCATCGATCTGCACATCGAAGTGCCCTCAGTGGAATACCGCGACATTTCGAGCGAACGCGCGGAAGAGGCCTCCAGCGCCATCCGCGAACGCATCGATCAGGCGCGGGCACGCCAGCGGGAACGATTTCGGTCCGATCGGAAAACGACCTGCAACGCGCGCATGACGCCGCGCGCGATCAAGGCGAACTGCAAACTGAGCGAGGAATCGCAGGAATTAATCCGCATCGCGATGCAGGAGCTGAACCTGAGCGCGCGGGCTTACGATCGGATCCTGAAAGTTTCGCGCACCATCGCAGATCTCGCGGGCACGGAGGCGATTTCGCCCGAGCACGTGAGCGAGGCGATCCAGTATCGCACCTTCGATCGCACCCTTTGGGTTTAGATTCAAAGCGGTTCCGGATCCTGGAGCGCGGAGCAGCAACAGTTCCACGACATGATGCGCAAGAAACTCAACTTCCCAGCCGAGAACTAAGGCGATCGACCCCGCGCGCGTTGCAGGGGGCAGCGAAGGCGGCGAACTTTCGCGATTGAGAGCGCAACGAGCAAAGCCCCATCGCATCGTGCGGCGCCGGACGAAAAACTGGAAGATGCCGGCGAACACGGTCTACGTCGGACGCCCGACCGTCTGGGGAAATCCGTTTGTCGTCGGCTCGGAGCTCATCGGCGGGGAAAAGCTGAGCGCGGAGAAATCGATCGCGCTCTACCGGCAGTATGCGCAGGACGCCTTTAACGAAAGCGACCTCCGCGCCTGTCTGCGCGGAAAAAATCTGGCCTGCTGGTGTCCGCTCGATCAACCCTGTCACGCCGACGTGCTCCTCGAGATGGCCAATCGCGCCTAACGAAACACCGCGCGCGCTTCCGCCAGCAGACGATCGAGCGCAGCCCGATCGAGAAATTTTCCGGCGACGACGACCGAGGCGATTTTTCTCGTGTTGGCGATATCCGCCAGCGGATCGGCCTCGAGCAGGACGAGATCGGCCACGCGCCCCGGTTGAATTGACCCCCAGCCGCCCGCCCCGCTGGCCTCGAGGAAGTGCGCGGGACCCGAAGTCGCAGCCTGTAATGCTTCCAGCGGGGTCAGGCCTATTTCGGTGAGCAATTTGAGTTCGTCGTGCAGACTTGGCCCGGGAAAATTAAGCGGGTCTAACGAATCCGACCCGGCCATCATTTGCACCCCGGCCGCATGCAGGGCGCGCGCGATCTTTAGGTCGTTTTGAAATTGCGAGAGATACCATTTCGCCACCTCGGGCGAGACTTCCTTCTCTATTTCGTCAGCTGTCCATTTCCCGCGCAGCGCCGGCGGCAGATAATCCAGCTACGGCGGATGCGCACGGGCCAGCTCGCGCTGTTGCGCAATCGCGCGAATCGCGACCAGGGTCGGAACCAGCCAGGTCTTGTTCTGCACCATCGTTCCCGCCAGTGCCGTCACTTTTTTCGGATCGAAACTGGCATTGGCCTCGTCTCGCGCCGCAGCCGCTCCGGCGCTGTCGCGTTTGGCCCGTGCCGCGGTCGACTTCTCGCGCAGTTCGTCTTCGCGCCCGGAGCAATCGAACGTGAGGTTGCTGTAGAAGATGTGCTCGATGCTCTTTTGGCCAGCATCTGAAACTTCGCGCGCGCGGAGCGCGTTGGGCACGTGACCGACGAAGCTCATTCCTTCCTTTTTCGCTTCTTCGGCAATGGCGAGATAACTCTCACGATCCAGAAGCGACAACACCTTGATGAAGTCCGCTCCTTTTGCCTTCAGTTCGCGCACCGCCTCCCGGCCTTCGTCTGGCGCGGAGATCGCGAGCAAGGCCGGCGGATCCGATTTCCCGCCGTCCAACATCGGACCCGGGCAATAGATGCGGGAACCGACCAGCGTCCCCGCGGCGATTTCCTTGCGCCAGCTTTGCAGGGCGGCTAGGTCGCCACCCATATCGCGCACAGTCGTTATGCCATTGGCGACGAGCAGCGGCAGGAGCGTTTCCTTGCTCCATTTGGGATCGGCACTCACCCCCGCGAGGTGGACATGCATATCGCACAAACCGGGGATGAGGAATTTGCCACGAGCTTCAATCACGCGGGCGTCACCTGACGGGGCCGTTTTACTAACGCTCGCGATACGGTCACCGTCGATCAGGACGGTGCAGTCGGTCCGCGGAGGCCCGTCGGTGGCGTCGATTACCGTGACGTGCGTGAGAGCAAGGGAAGCCGTCGCGGTCCCAACGGAAAGAAGCAGAGAGACCGAAAGGATAAGGGCGAACCTGACCGAGCTTATGACCGGGAGCGCCCCGACCGGTTTCAGGAAGGATGAGGTCGGCATCAATACTAATAGCAATAAAAACGCTCAGACTGGCTCAGAAATGTACCGGCGCAATAGGGCCGCCGATAGGTTTCAACCAAGCCGACGCCGGTGGCGCTGTTCTTGCCGCTTCGATCGCGATCACAGCGGTCGCAACCGGGAGGAGTTCTTCCTGTGGTGATCCCGCCCGCCGCGGCGTGGGGCTTTTGCGCTTGTTTTGAGAAACGAAAGCGAATGAAATAGGCGAATCACCCCCAGGGGGCCGTATGCAGGATCTACCCGCACCGCACATATTTGCCACCACGCGATGGAGCCTCGTCCTAATTGGCGCCGAATTTGACGGCGGCGAGACGAAACCGCGCGAGGCGCTGGACGAGCTTTGCCGAACGTATTGGAGGCCCATCTTTTCCTTCGTCTGCCGGCGAGGCTACTCGAACGAGGATGCGCAGGATCTCACCCAGGATTTTTTTGTCATGATCCTGGAGAAAAACTGGCTCCAGCAAGCCGACCGCGACCGCGGCCGGTTTCGCTCTTTTCTGCTCAAATCGGTCCAGCATTTCCTCGGTCACGACCTGGAACGCAGGCAGGCGCAGAAACGGGGCGGCGGACTGCATCTTGTGCCTTGGGAGGAGTGGATGGCCGAAGCGGCCTCGCAAGAATCGAGCACCAATCCTGCCTGGGCCGCGCTCTCTCCGGAGGTTTTTTTTGATTTGCGCTGGGCGACGACGGTGGTGGACCAGGCCCTGCGGCGCCTGCGGGAGGAATGTGAAGCGAAAGGGAAGCTGCGCCTTTTTGAAGCTCTGAGAGACCATCTCGCCGCGGAGCGGACCGAGACATCGTATGCCGCTCTCGCAACGAGCCTGAGTATCGCCGAGACGATGGTGAAGAAGCAGTTGCACAATCTGCGCCAGCGCTACCGCTGGCTTCTGCGCGACGAAGTTGCTCACACCGTGGAAAACGAGGCGGAAGTCGAAGAAGAGATTCGATACCTCTGTGCTACCCTGGCAGCGATGACATGAACCGAAGCGCCCCCCACTTCCAGGATTCGCTCGTCGAGCAAAAGGAAGACTCGGTCAGGTGCGAGCAGTGCGGCGCAAAGACGCGGGTGGAAAGCGGAATCTGCGTGAACTGCTTCCTCCTGGAAGGATTGAGCGCGGCCGGTGACGGATGCGCCGAGACATTCTCCGATGTGCTCGACGAAGTGGACCTCCCCGACCTTCACCGACAGATCGGTAACTACGAAATTCTGGAAGGCATCGGACGCGGCGGGATGGGCGTGATTTATCGCGCGCGCCAGCGCCACACTCGCCGGATCGTCGCGCTCAAGCGCGTGCTCGCTTATCAGGCCGAATCGCCCGAGGCGCTGGTGCGGTTCCGGCGCGAAGCCGAAGCGGTGGCGAGCCTCGATCATCCCAACATCCTGCCGATCTACGAAGTCGGTCAGGGCGAGGATGGGCTGCCGTTTTTCAGCATGAGATACGCGAGCGGAGGAAGCCTGCGCGACGCCGCAGCCCAATTGCAGGATCGGCCTAACGAGTGCGTACGGTTGATGGCGAAAGTTGCGCGGGCGATCGACTACGCCCATCGCCAGGGAATATTGCATCGCGATCTGCAACCCGGGAATATTTTGCTCGATGAGCACGACGAGCCGCTGGTGAGCGATTTCGGACTCGCCAAATGGCTGACCGAAAGCAGCGATCTCACCCGCACCCTCACGACTTTCGGCACGCCCGGTTACATCGCACCGGAACAAGCCGAAAGCGCGGCGGGGGATCTCACTCCCGCGGCCGACGTTTACAGTTTGGGTGCCGTTCTTTTCCACCTGCTCGCCGGCCGGCCGCCGTTCGTCGGGGAGAACGTCCTTTCCGTGCTGCGACAGGCTTCGCTCGAACCGGCCCCGAAGCTCCGTTCGCTCGCGCCCTCGCTCGACCGCGATCTGGAAACCATCTGCGCCCGTTGCCTGGAACGCGATCCGACAGCGCGCTACCAATCTGCGGGTGACCTCGCGGCAGATCTCGAGCGTTGGCTCGAAGGCCGGCCCATCGTGGCCCGTCCGGTCACCTCGCCGGTCCGCCTCTGGCGTTGGTCTCGCCGCAATCCCATCCTGGCCGGCGCCGCCGCCGCCTGCTTCTTGTTAGGCGCGACCATTCTCTGGATGCTGCCGAACCAGGCGGGATGGCAGCCGCTTCCACCGTTGGAGAAAAGTGTCGCTGTTCTCCCTTTTAAAAACCTGAGCCCGGAGCAGAAGATTGCGGTCTTCGCTGACGCGGTGCAGAACCAAATCCTGACCCATTTGGCTAAGGTCGCGGACCTCAAAGTCATCAGCCGCACGAGCGTGATGCAGTACGCGGCGGACGCGACCCGCAACCTTAAGGATATCGCGCGCGAGCTGGGCGTTGCCTACGTGGTCGAAGGCAGTGCGCAACGCGAGGGTGAGCGGGTGCGTGTGACTGCGCAGTTGATCGACGCCCGCACCGACGCGCATGTCTGGGCCGAGACCTACGATCGCCAGTTGGCCGACGTCTTCGCCATCCAGAGCGAGATTGCGCAGAAAATCAGCCAGCAACTGGGGGCCAAACTTTCCCCGCAAGAGCGCACCGCGATGGCGAGCAGGCCGACGGAGAACATCAAAGCTTTCGAGGATTACATCCGGGCCCGCGCCTTGATGGAAACGTTGATAGACAATTTCGTCTATGCAGACAACATGACCAAGGCGGTGGAATATCTCGAGCAAGCGGTGGCCAAGGACCAGCAATTCGCCCTCGCTTACAGTGCCCTGGCGGAAGCAAAGGTTTACCGCGTTAGCCAGACCGAGAAAGGAGGCCCCGCCGAAGACTTGGTAGAGGCCAAGGCTGCCCTGGAGAAGGCCCATCAGCTTGCTCCGGATGCGGGCGAGACCCATTTCGCGCAGGCCGTTTATTATTACTGGGGCTATTTCGACTATGACCGCGCCCTGGCCAGTCTCGAAGTCGCGGCCCGCGCGCTGCCGAACAGTGCCGCGATCTACAAACTGAGGGGGCTGATCGAGCGTCGCCTCAGCCGCTGGCAGGAGTCGCTGCGCCATTTCAAGCAGGCGATTGAGTTGGATCCGAAAGCCGCCGAAGCGTATCGGATGGCAGGCTTGGGAGCATTTGCGCTGCGCCAGTATCCCGAGGGCCTCCGCATTCTGGAGGCGGCGATCGCCGCTCTTCCGAGCGAGGCGGACGCCTTCCGCGCTTGGGGGTGCGTTCTGACTTTGGCCCAGTCTGGTCCGGAAGCCGCGCGGTCGGAGTTGGAAAAAATTGGCCGCAAGGATACCTCAACCGCTGTTTTGATGGCCTTTTTCATCCCTTTCTACGAGCGGAATTATGCTGAAGCGGCACAAATGATCGAGAATTTCCCGAGAGCGGAGCCCAAAATCCTGGCGAGTTTGGCCGTCGCGAGCGATACGGTGGAGCAACGGCGCGCGTCATTCCAGGCGGCGCTGGCTGGTTACGAGGAAGAACTGGCTAAGCCATCTCCCAATCCGGGTGTCCTGGGAAGCTGCGCGCTGCTTCAGGCTGCTTTGGGTAATAAGGCGGAGGCCATTCGCATCGCCAGGCGAGGAGTCGAGCTTTATCCCGTAAATAAGAATGCTCTGGACGGGACTGGGTCGCTCAAAGCCCTGGCGTTGGTCTATACCTGGACGGGGGAAAAGGAGGCGGCGTTGGAGTTGCTTTCCGATCTCGTGAAAATGCCAGGTGCTTTCGAAGCCACAGAACTCGCCCTCGATCCCGGATGGGATAATCTGCGCGATGATCCCCGCTTCGCCGGTCTGGTGGCTGAGAGCGCGAAACCGATCGAGTGACTTGCGTCATGGGCAACGGCTTTGAGGACATCCGCCGCTGGACAAAGGAGTGTCGATGGCCAGGGGCAACGGTGAATCGAAATCCAAATCGACGCGTCGTTCGCGCCAAGCTGCTGTCCGCGACGGTCGCGGCGTTGCTCTCAGGGCAGACGCCGCACTTGTGCCGCGCAGACGATTCGACTGAAGGAGCGGAGCGTCCCATCGTCGCGATTGAAAATGTCTCAGTCGTGGATGTGGTGCAGGGACGGATCGCGGGCCCCCGCACGCTTCTGATTGTCGATGGGCGAATTTCCGCGATCGACAAACCCGGCGCGGTGGTGCTTCCGCCCACGGCAGTGCGAGTGGATGGCCGGGAACATTATCTCATGCCGGCGCTGGTGGACATGCACGTCCATCTCTTCAACAACGCTACCCACCGGCCGCCTAACGACTGGACCTTCCCGCTTTTCGTCGCCAATGGCGTCACCGCCGTCCGCGAGATGGCCGCCGTGCCTGCAGACATGCCGATCATAAACCGGTGGCGCGCCGCGGTGAAGCGAGGGGACTTGATCGCTCCGCGCGTGCTCGCGGCGGGCATTCCTGTAAACGCTGATTCGCCCGAGGCGGTGCGTCGGCTGGTGCGCGAAGCTCACGCTGCCGGCGCGGATTTCATCAAAGTCTTTTCGGATGTCCGCGAGTCGCATTGGCGCGCCCTTCTCGATGAGGCGCGCGCGCAACGAATGCCCCTGTGCGGGCACGTTCCGGCCGAAGTAAGCGTGCTCACCGCTGCCAATGCCGGGCAGCGGAGCAATGAACATCTGACGCAGATTTACGAGGCCTGCTCAGCAAGGGAGCAACAATTTCTTGCCCAGCGCCAGGGTCTGGACGGTAAGGAGGCCGTTAAACTTCGTGATGCACAGGAGCGAGAGGTGCTGGAGAGCTTCGATCAGCGACTGTGCGATCGGACCGCGCGAGCGCTGGCCAAGACCGGCCAGGTGCAAGTGCCCACTCTCGTCCTGCCGCACTTCGAGCGCGGCGAAAGAGTGGAATTCCGTGACGACCCGCGCTGGCGTCACCTGCGCCCGGATGAACAGACGCGATGGGAGCATTATCTCGAACAAGAGCCGGCCCTCGATAAGAAGCTGGCTGCGCAGCGCCGGGACGTCTCGCGCCGGATCGTCAAGGCATTGCACGCAGCCGGCGTCCCCATTCTTGCCGGGACCGACGCGCCGATGCCGCTGGTGTATCCGGGATTCTCGTTGCACAAAGAACTGGAGCTGCTGGTTGAGTCAGGACTAAGCCCGGCGGAGGCGCTGCGC
>JALYQE010000167.1 GCA_030855965.1 Verrucomicrobiota bacterium
CCCACATTGGGATCAGCCGTTGTCTTCGCTGCTTGCGTGCTCGCGGCGCTCGCGTTCCTCGCGCTCTTTCTCTTCGCGGCTCTCTTCCTTATCCTCGTCCCAGCCGATTTTGCGGCCTTTGTTTTGCTCTTCGAGCCAGGCCATGAGTGGCTGGAAATATTCGACCATCGCGCGGGTCGAGATGTCTTCGCCGGTGGCGTCCTTCAGCACTTTGCGCCAGTCTTCCGTCCCGCCTTTTTTCAGGATGTTTTCGGTCAGCCATTGCCCGACTTCCTTGTTCCCGGCGTAGTTACACGATTGCGGCGGCTGGTTCAGAATCTTGCGCGCGATGTAGTCGTGGAGCTGGAACTTGAGCACGGTCGCGAAGGCGTAATTGTAATAGTAGGCCGGCGCGTCGTTGATGTGCGTCTTGGTCGCGTAGTCGGCCCAGTTTTCGCCCCGTTTTTCCGGCGGCTCGACGCCCTGGAATTTGCTCACGTACTCCCACCAGCGCTCGTTCCATTCTTCCGGCTCGAGCTGATGCGCGTAGATGTCGGCTTCCCAATGCGTCATCGTGCCGGAAGCGAAAAAGATGAACGGGATGGAGCGGGCGAGCGCGTCGTCGAGCAGGAAGGCCGTCTTGTCGGCCTTGAAGTCGTTAGGCAAAATTTCTTTTGCCTGGAGGTAGGGCACCTGGCTGGAGGCGAGTCCCGCCAGCTCGCCGATGCCTTCATGGAACCCGGGGTTCGCCCCGAGGCGCAGGAGCGGCGGCACTTCCGGTCGGGTGTAGGCGAGGTCATAATGCCCGTGCCCGAGCTCGTGATGGGCGGTGAAAAACCATTTCGCGTTCGGCTCGATGCTCATCAGGGAGCGGATGTCCATCTCGAGATCGATGTGGTAGGCCCAGGCGTGGGTGTTCTTCTTGCGCGGTTTGTCTTTCGGCACCGGGTAGAGATCCGATTTCACCCAGAAACTTCCCGGCAGCGCCTGCATCCCGAGGCCGAGATAAAATTCCTCGGCCGATTTCGCGATCCATTCCGGGGTCTTGTCTTTGAAATAAGAGTCGAGGTCGGCGGATTCGACCAGCCCGGTCCAATTCTGCGCCCAGCGATTGTTCAGCCAATGCGCCGGGATTTTGTCTGGCACCGGCTGCTTGTATTTCTCCGCCAGTTTATGTTTCGCCCAAGTGTGGAGCTGGAGGTAGAGCGGGCGCAGATCTTTCATAAACTGCTCGTTCATCTTCAGCATCTCGTCCTTCGTCATGCCATAGGGCGAAACCCGGAGAGTGAAGTAGTCGGGATAATTCAATTCGCCGGCGACGCCATTCCGCAGATCGCGCAGGGTGAAGAGATTATTGTTCAGGGTCGGGCCAATCTCCTTCGAGGCTTCCCAGACCGCTTTGCGCTCGGCGAGATCGGTACTGGAGTTGAGCAGATTATCGATCTCGTTCGCGGTGATTGGTTTTCCCTTGAGCTTGAACTCGAAGCTGTTCAGGAACGACGCCTGCCGCGTCTCGGCCTGAATGCGGCGCTCGACCAGAAACGCATTTGTCATCGGGCCTTCCGCGGCGTTGAGCAGCACCCGGTTCAACTGCCGCACGCTGAGCGGGGTCAGGTCGGCGCGGTGGGTGAGCAATTCGCGCGCTTCCTTGATCACAGCCGGGTTGCCGTTGAAGGCGGCGTAGGCTTTGCTCGCCGCTTCCGACGCGGCCTCATGCGCCGGGGTCACATCGCGCACGGCGTCCCATTGCGCGAGGCTGTTGACCTTGTAGAGCGCCTGGTAGCTCGAGTTCATGAGGACGAGAAATCGATCCGCCCGATCCTGGAGCGGCGACGTTTTGGTTGCGGATGCGGCCGGCGCCGGCGACGGCGAAGCCGCTCCGCGCAACGGCAGTGGCACGATCGTTAGGGCAAGGACGGCGATGAAAAGTCGGAAGCAGTGCATGGGCGGACACTTAATCCGCCTGCAGTTGCAGGGCAAGGCTTAGCCCGAATATCGCGTCCCGCGCGGCATTCCTCCGGGGAGCGCGGGCGCCCTCGCCCGTCCTTCGCGGCGCCTCGCCGCGAAGCCGTTCGGTAGCAAGCGGCCAGGACCGTTTCGATCGGTTATGGCAATAGGGACGCCACACGGCCCTTCGGGCCGTTCGGCAGGCGCCGAACGGTGCGGGCGAGGGCGCCCGCGCTCCCCAGAGCAAGCCGGGCGAACACTTTACATGTGCTCGATCACATTCTCGCCAAAGGCCGAGCACTTGATCTCGGTCGCGCCCTCCATCAACCTCGCGAAATCATAGGTCACACGCTTGCTCGCGATCGCGCCGTTCAAGCCTTTCACGATCAGGTCGGCCGCTTCCGACCAGCCCATGTAGCGGAACATCATCTCGCCCGACAAAATGACCGACCCCGGATTCACCTTGTCCTGGTCGGCATACTTCGGCGCCGTGCCGTGGGTCGCTTCAAAGACCGCGTGACCGGTGATGTAATTGATATTTCCGCCCGGCGCGATACCGATCCCGCCGACCTGCGCCGCGAGCGCGTCGCTCAGGTAATCGCCATTCAAATTCAACGTCGCAATGACATCGAAATCATCCGGCCGCGTCAGCACCTGCTGCAACGTGATATCCGCAATCGCATCCTTGATCACGATCCCGGCGCCGGGTTTGCCTTCGGGAATCTTGCACCATGGTCCACCGTCGAGCTCTTCCGCGCCGAAGAACGATTTCGCCACCTCGTAGCCCCAATCGCGGAACGCGCCTTCGGTGAACTTCATAATGTTCCCCTTGTGCACCAGCGTCACGCTCTTGCGCTTGTTCTGGATCGCGTAACTGATCGCACTGTGGATCAGGCGCACGCTGCCGGAATAACTCACCGGCTTGATCCCGACGCCCACGCGGACGTCGCTCGGGAAATCTTTCGCGCCGACTGCATCCCAGAATTCCTTCGCCTTCGCTTCCGTGCCGAAACGGACTTTCGCGAACTGCTTCGGGAATTCCTTCTCCAGGAAATCGAGCATCTTCTTCGCTTCCGGCGTGCCGCCGGCCCATTCGATCCCGGCATAAATGTCCTCCGTGTTTTCACGGAAGATCACCATATTCACCTTCTCCGGGCGTTTCACGGGCGAGGGGACGCCTTCAAACCATTGCACCGGGCGCACACAGACGTAGAGATCGAGCATCTGGCGGAGCGCGACGTTAAGCGAGCTGATGCCGCCGCCGACCGGAGTCGTGAGGGGGCCTTTAATTCCGACGAGGTATTCGCGGAACGCCGCGACCGTGTCGTCCGGCAGCCAGTTATCAAATTTATCCTTCGCCGCCTGGCCGGCAAAGACCTCGAACCAGGAAATCTTCTTCTTCCCGCCGTAGGCCTTCTCCACCGCCGCGTCCATCACCCGCACACTCGCCGCCCAGATGTCGGGCCCGGTGCCATCGCCGCGGATGAA
>JALYQE010000187.1 GCA_030855965.1 Verrucomicrobiota bacterium
TGACACCCCCCAGTGGCAAATTCCAGGGCTGACCCGCGAACTGTTAAACCACATCCGATTGCAATGTGTGATCTCTCAAGAGGCGGCAGCAAAGTGCATGACACGCTCTCGAGCTAAGAGGCAATGAAGCCAGCTTATAAATAAGTCTGTCATCCTGAGACGGCGAAGCGCGGCGAAGAGCCTGTCCTGAGTCTCTCAAAGGAATCTCGCAAGCGTCGTCGAAGTCACCTCCGGAGGCAGGCGTCGTGAGGCTTCGCAGGTGCTTCGCTTCCTTCGGGGAGATCGCTAATAATTCTTCAGCTCGACTTTTTTTAGCTCCTGCCAATCGAGCTGGTTGGCTTCGATCGGGGTGTTGGTGCTGTAGTAGACGGTCGGGTCCTGGGTGTTGCGGTAGTTGTGGTGGTAGCCATCTTCGATTTTGACTCGTTCGCCGGTGCTCGGGTCGGAATATTTGGAGACGCCGCGGATGGTGTCGACGGTGATCTCCTGCTGGCGATCCATCGAGGACATGCGGGCGTCGAAGGCGGCTTTGTTGCGGTCCATATCGGCCATGCGCTGGTTGAAGCGGGCGGTGTTGGCTTCGCCAAAACGCCGGATGCCCTCCATCCGCTGCTCGTGGCCGCGAGTCATGGCGGCGGTATTGGCTTGCGCGCCGCGGTTTTGGGCCTCGTTTTCGATTTGTTGCCAGGTCGGATTCACGACGATCGAGTCCTGCGCGACCCGGGTGTAGGTGTGGATGGCCTCGAGGTCGCCGCTCGTCTGGGTGATGGAGGGGATGACGGTCCAACCATAGTAGGTGTCGCCGTTGATCTGTTGCGAACTGATGTCAATGCGGCATTCAACCCGGGCTTGGTGGCCGTTGGGCAGGGTGCCGTCGACGGAGCCGCGGAGCTTGATTTGTCCGTCGTTGCCACGCTGCCGCGGTGCATCCTGTTCGTTGCCGAGATTGCTCAAGGCCATGTTGTTCTGGGCAAGGTAGGAAAGGAACATCTGCTTGATATAAGCAACGGGCGGCATCGGTTGGACCTCGTTAGGGGCAGCGGGAATGCCGCGAGCCCGGAGTTGCGCGCGGAGACGGTTGCTCTGCGGGCCTTCGGAAAACACGTAGGCGGCGGCGGGGAGGTATTCGATCTGTGAATTGCCGTCGGGCGAGCGAAGGCTGAGGTAAATTCTGTTTTGCGCCACGGCGCCTTCCCATTGGCGCTTGAAGGATTGCTGGACCTGCCAGTCGCGCGGGACCTTCAGAGCGAAGGCGACGATCTGGTCGCGGTCGGGATCGAGGACGCCGAGGATGCGGTAGGGGGCGGCGGAAGGTTTTTCGGTCTCGGCCGCGGGGCCGACGCCGGTGGCGGCGATGGTGAAGCAGGCAATGAGCGGAAGAGAATATCGAAAGCGCATCAAACGATCATGAACGATGGCGTCACCCGCGGCAAGCTCGGCGGGACGGCGCGTTCCTTGCCCCTCCTCATACCCCGCGCCCGACGTGCGAAGAGGGATAGAGATTGCCGAGAAGTGTGGCTTCGCCTAAGAGCAAAGCCACCATGAACCATCTGCGCAAACTCGGGCTGGCGTCGTTTCTTTTCCTCTTCCTCGGGCTGCTGAGCGGCGCGCTCCCGCAATCGGCGACGGGCTGGAGCGCGGAGACGGCGGCGATCATCGCCCTGGTCTGCTATGGCATCGGGCTGGTGCTGGCCTTGATCGCCTTCATGAAGTCGCGTCGCGGCCAGAGCCTGGATGGGACGACGAAATTTCTGGCGCGCGCTCCCTTTGCCGTGGTGGCGATCGGGGTATTGGTCTTTTTTCTCAAGGCGGTAACGGGGTTGTAGGAGATGGCGGCGCTGTTGGGCGAAGTTCCGGCGCCGGATTTCGGAGGTAAGCTTTCAGAATGCCCGAGCCGCGCCGAATCGACATGCACGTCCACATGGTAGGCAACGGCGTGGCGGGCTCGGGCGGATGTTTGCGGCTGAAGGGATGGCATCGCTGACTCGCGATTTTCATGGTGAAGCAACTCGGGTTTCACCCTGCCGTGCCGAAGCAGGATCTCGAATCGATCTACGCGCAACGTTTGCTCGAGTGGATCCGGGGCTCGTCGTTCGATGCGGTGGTCCTGCTCGCCCACGAACGTTGAGAAGAGAATGGGGGTCAGTGTGTGGGTCAGGCTACAATCTAGCCTGCTCCCGCGGACTACTCGTAGCAATCCAGATACTTAATCCCCGAACCGGTATTGAAGATCACCACCCGCTCATCCGGTTGAATCTCGCCAGCCGCGACCAGCTTCCGCAGCGCGACAAAACAGGCCGCGCCCTCCGGCGCGACGAAGATTCCTTCCGCAGCGCCCACCTCACGGGTGGCACGGATCATTTCTTGGTCGTCGACCGCGATCGCGCCGCCGTTCGAATCGCGCAGGATGCGAAGCATGAGAAAATCTCCGACTGCCTTTGGCACTCGCAGCCCGGAAGCGCAGGTATGAGCGTTGGGAAAAACCGAGGCGCTCGTCTCACCCGCTTCGAAAGCGCGCACGATTGGCGCACAGCCGCTGGCTTGGACTGAAAACATGCGCGGACGCTTCGCCCCGATCCAACCCATATCCTCCATCTCGTCGAACGCTTTCCACATTCCGATCAGGCCGGTGCCGCCGCCGGTCGGGTAGAGAATCACGTCGGGCAATTCCCAATTCGATTGTTC
>JALYQE010000202.1 GCA_030855965.1 Verrucomicrobiota bacterium
TTCGTGTCCTCTGCTTCTCCGCGGGATCTACCTATCCGTTTATGATCGTGCCGTTCTGCGGGGGTTTGATCTCCGGCGTCTGGTTACTCGTGGCGGAATGCATCGGCCTGGCTCGCGCGCACGAGACCACCACCGGTCGCGCCGTCCTCGCCGTCTTCCTGCCGGTCATCATCTGTTGCGGAGGCGCCATCCTGTTCGGCGTCATGTTCGGCACCCTCGGCGCGTTGTCCGGGATCGATCGTTAATACTCCGCTTCCGATGCAGGCTTGCCGCCGCTCCCTCGCGCCGCGCGAAATCGATCACGAACTGCTCTGGCTCCTAGTCTCGTTAGGCACGTTTGCTTCCCTTGCCTTCTGGTTCGCCGCCGCCTTGCCAACGCCCCCCTGCGTTTTTCATTCCTTGACCGGCTTGCCCTGCCCGACCTGCGGCAGCACTCGCGCCGCTTACCACTTCCTCCACGGTCATTTCGCGGTTTCCTTCCTTCTCAACCCCCTCGCTTTCCTTTCCTTCTGCGCCCTCGTCATCTTTGATCTCTATGCCCTCGCGGTGCTGCTGACGCGCGCCCCGCGGTTCCGTCTGCAACAGTTCTCTCCGGCCGACCAGTGGCTTCTCCGCTCTCTCGCCCTCGCGCTCATCGCCGCGAACTGGTTTTACCTTCTCGCCGCGGATGCCTTCTAATGCGGTCGCCGACGCGCATTTCGTAGTGCAGCTGATCCCGGGCTCGACTAATACCCAAGATGCCTACCAAAGATCAGTGCTGCACAATTGTCCCTTATTTCCACGTGCCGGCAGACAAGGCACAAGCCTTTCGCGCTCTCTGCGAAAAATTCGTCGCTAAGGCCCAGAACGAGGAAAAGTGCCTCTACTACGGTTTCTCTTTTGATGGAGAGACCGCTCATTGCCGCGAGGGCTATGCCGACGCCGAAGGCGCTCTGGCCCATCTCGCGAATGTCGGGGACTTGCTCGACCAGGCGTTTAAGATCGTCGCCCTGACACGTCTGGAAATTCATGGGCCGGAAGAAGAGCTGGCAAAACTGCGCGCGCCTCTCGCGGGCCTGAATCCGCAATTCTTCACTCTCGAATACGGTTTCCGTCGCTAACCGATCGGTCGGTCCAGAAACCAGGCGGATCAGCTCGCCTAACGACCGGGGTTTCCGATCGCCGCGCCCGCCGCCGCGGCCGAGGCGGCACCGCCGCTGGCATCACTCGCGTCTCTGATTCCGCTGCCCTCCGCCCGGGCGCCGGACGTGCTGGTGTGGATTTCCGTCTCGCGCGAGGCGCAGCCGGCCAGGACCAACCCGGCCAGCGTCACGAGACAAAGTTGTCGGATCGATTTTTTCATCTCCACTGAATCGCCGCTCGACCGCGATTGGGCCGCGCCTCCCGCCACTTTGTGGCAATTGAACGGCCCGGGTTTAGCTTGCCCGGTCATGATCATCGAGCAAAGGGACCTGATCGTCTGGGGAGTCTCGGCCTTGCTCGCCCTGGGCATCGGCTGGAGCCGCTTTGCCAAGAACAAGGCGCGCAACGATCTCGTTAGACAACTCGCCGCGATGGAGCCGGAGCAACGCAAAAAAATGCTCAGCCACTACAGCCCGAAAGTGGCGCTCGAACTCCGGCAGGAGTTGCTGGAGAAATTTCGCATCATGTGCTGAGGCTGCACTTTTTCTTGCCCACCTTTGATTAATCACGCTTAATCGCGCGATGCCGCAGCCTGACGATCGCAAAAAAGCACCGGGCTCGGCCCCGCTCGCCGGCTCCCCGGACTGGGAAACGATCGCGGAGAGCAGCCGGTTCAAAGCACTGCTCCGGGCCAAAAAACGCTTCATCATTCCGGCGATGATCTTTTTCATCGTCTATTATTTCGCGCTCCCGGTGCTCGTCGGTTACGCCCGGCCGCTGATGGAGACCCGCGTTCTCGGGCCGGTCAACCTCGCCTACCTCTTCGCGCTTTCGCAGTTTTTCATGGCCTGGATCATCGCCGCGCTCTACGTCCGCGCGGCTAATCGCTTCGATCGCCAGGCGCGCGAAATCATCGCCGAGAATTCTGCGGCGCGATGACTTGTCCTCCCCTTCGTGCTCGTGATCGCAATCGATCCGGGAAACCTTCGATCACGAGCATGAGCACGATTACGGGCATTAGGAAGATACAATCATGACGCCAGCCCTCGGAATGTTCCTGCTCTTCGTGCTGATCACGCTCGGAATCACCTGGTGGGCGGCACGACGTTCGCAAAGTGCCGCCGCATTTTTCACCGCCGGCCGCCGCATCACCGGTTGGCAAAACGGCGTCGCCGTCGCGGGCGATTACATGAGCGCGGCGTCGTTCCTCGGCATCGCCGGCCTCATCGCCTTCTACGGCTACGACGGTTTCATGTTCTCGGTCGGCTGGCTTGTCGCCTATCTCACCGTCCTGCTCGTCGTCGCCGAACCACTCCGCAACTCCGGCAAATACACCATGGCGGATGTGCTCGCCTACCGCTTGAACCCGCGCCCGGTCCGGGCCATGGCGGCGCTGAGCACGATCACTGTCAGCACCTTTTATATGATCGCGCAGATGGTCGGCGCGGGCGCGCTCGTCACGCTGTTGTTAGGCAGTACCGTCAGTTATCACACTGCGGTCATCAGCGTCGGCGTGCTCATGATCATCTACGTCGTCTTCGGCGGCATGCTCGCCACCACCTGGGTCCAGATCATCAAGGCCATTCTGCTCATGGCCGGCACCATCCTGCTTAGCATCCTCGTCATGGCGCATTTCGGATGGAGCTTCGCCAGCTTCTTCGAGGCCGTGACCCATGTCACCTATCACGACAAGGGCGAGTTGGTGACCAAGAATTTCCTCGAGCCCGGGCTGCGCTACACCGCCGCCAATCACGGCGCGCTCGATCTCATTTCGTTAGGCATGGCGCTCGTCTTCGGCACCGCCGGCCTGCCGCACATCCTCGTTCGCTTCTACACCGTGCCGGACGCAAAGACGGCCCGGGTCAGCGTCGTCTGGGCGATGGTTTTGATCGGCGCCTTCTACATCATGACGACGTTCCTCGGCTTCGGGGCCGCGACGATCGTCGGCCGCGATTTCATCGCCGGACACGGGGGCAACAACATGAGCGCGCCGCTCCTCGCCCAGGCCCTGGCGGGCGACATCTTCTTCGCCTTCATCGCCGCCATCGCGTTCGCCACCATTCTCGCGGTCGTCGCCGGACTAACGATCAGCGCCTCGACTTCTTTCGCGCACGATTTCTACACCGCCGTCATTCACAAGGGAACGGAGCGGCGCGAAGGCGAAGAAGTGCGGGTCGCGCGCATCACGGCGTTTTTCGTCGGCGCGATCGCGATCACCGTCGCGATCGTGCTGGGCAAGGATGCCAACGTCGCCTTCCTCGTCGCGCTCGCCTTTGCCGTCGCCGCTTCGGCCAATTTGCCAGTCATCGTCCTCTCGCTTTTTTGGAAACGTTTCAACACCACCGGTGCGGTCGCCGGCCTCGCCACCGGTCTGCTGGCGTCGTTAGTCCTGATCGCGCTGAGCCCGAGCATCATGCAAGTCGATCCCCCTGGAGTCGCCGCCGCGGCTCGCCACCTCATTCAACGCCCGCCCATCTTCCCACTCGAAAATCCCGGCATTCTGAGCATCCCGTTAGGCTTTCTCGGCGCGATCCTCGGCACTCTGCTGCGGCGCGAGCCGCAAGCCGAAGCGCGTTATGCCGAGCTCGTCGTGCGCGCCAATACCGGCCTCGGGGCCGAGGAAGCGACGAGCGACTAACCCTGTCGACTCAGCCTTTTCTTCCCCACAGCTCAGCCAGGTGAGCGCAGGCAGTGACGGCTGATTCCATGTCCTGCACTGCCACCCATTCGAGCGGGCCATGGGCGTTGTGCTCACCGCAGAACAGATTCGGGGTCGGCAGACCTAGCTCCGTCAGGCGCGAGCCATCGGTGCCGCCGCGCACGACGTGGTCATAGGGCTTGAGTCCTGCCGCTGTGAAGGCCTCGCGCGCCAGCTCAACCGGGCGCATGTCCTTCTGCAACCAGTAAGCCATGTTGCGATACTGTTTGCGGATCTTGCAGCGGATGCGCGCCCGCGGCTCGGTGGCTTGTAAGCCTCGGCAGAGGCCTTGCAAAATCTTCGCCTTCTCGGCCAGCCCCTTTAGTTCGAAATCGCGCAGGAGAAATTTTACGACCGCCCGCTCGGTCCGGCCCTCGACGTGGATAGGGTGAATGAATCCCTCCCGGCCCTCGGTGGTCTCGGGCGCGCAGCGTTCGCGCGGCAGCGCGGCCAGTAGTTTGCCCGCCAGGTAGGCCGCGTTCACCATTCCTTTGGCCTTCGCTTCCATCGTGTGAGTGGTGATGCCATCGATGACGACCTCGGCCGCATCGCCGGAAAAGGTTTCCCAGCAAATCTCACCCGGCGCACCTCCGTCCAGGGTGTAAGCGACGTCCGCCCCGAGTGTGCGCAGATCCAGTTTGTCCACGCCGCGGCCGATCTCTTCATCGGGCGTGAAACAGACTCGAATCAGGCCGTGCTTCCGCTTTTTCTCACGCAGCAAGGTCTCGACCAGAGTCATGACTACCGCCACACCCGACTTGTCGTCCGAGCCGAGCAACGTAGTGCCGCTCGCGGTGATAATGTCTTTGCCCATAGCTATGCGAAGCTCGGGCGAGGTCGCAGGATCCAGAGTGAGAGCACGGTTATCCGGAAACTTAATGACGCTGCCATCGTACTTGCGATGCAGGATGGGTTTCACGTCTTTGCCGGAGCAGTCCGGCGCCGTATCCACGTGGGCGAGAAAGGCCACCGTCGGCACGCGGGCTTTGCGGGTGTTGGCAGGGATGCTGGCCATGACGTAACCGTGCTTGGTCATTTGCACGTCGGCCGCGCCCAATTCAGTCAGCTCTTTCTTCAACATCTCCAGCAGCACCAATTGCCCCGGCGTGCTCGGAAACGCCGTGCTGGTCTCGTCCGCCTGGGTATCGATCCGGACGTAGCGCAGGAATCGCGAGAGGAGATTGTCGCTCATGCCCGGACTCTCCGCGCCGACCGTGACCGCGCAACTCTCACGCGGACTCGAGTCGCGTCGCGGTCGTTTCCGTTGGCGACGGCCGAGACCGATGCATCTTGCAATCCCTGGAACGCGACGACGCCATCGAGCAAATGAGCAAGACGTTTGGAGCGAAGAAAAGCCGGCCCGCCGGGCGTTGGAAACGGCTGCTGATCCTCCTCGCGGTATTGCTTCTCATCCCGGCGTTGCAGGTGGCGATGATCTGCTTTTTAAATCCGCCGCGAACCCTGCCGATGCTGCTCGAACAAAGCGGCGCACTTATTTCGCGCCAGGCGCACGCGCCGCTCCGCTACCAATGGATCGACCTGGAGCAGATACCGGAATTGTTCCTGAAGCATCTCTGGATTTCGGAGGATCAACGGTTCTTCCAGCACGACGGATTTGACTGGAAGGAGATCGACCTCTCGCGGGAGAAAGCGGGGCGAACCGGGAAACCGGTGCGGGGGGCGTCGACGATCACGAACCAGTGCGCGCGCTCGATCTTTCTCTGGCACGGGCGTTCCTGGATCCGGAAGGGATTGGAGTCCTACTACACGATCTGGATGGAGATGCTGCTGCCGAAGCGGCGCATCCTGGAGCTTTACGCGAACGTGATCGAAATGGGGCCCGGAATCTACGGAGTCGAGGCAGCGGCGCAGCATTATTTCGGGGTGAGCCCGCGCAGGCTGACGCGGACGCAATCCGCCCTCCTGGCCGCAGTGTTGCCGAATCCGAAACGCTGGAACCCAGCACACCCGGACACGGCGTTGCGACGGCGTGAGCAGCGGATTCTCGCACGGGAACGCGAGGCGCGGTTTCCAGCGGGATTGCT
>JALYQE010000205.1 GCA_030855965.1 Verrucomicrobiota bacterium
GGCAGGTTCGTGATCGCGAAAAAAACGGCGATCAGGGCAACCACCGCCCATTTCGTCCCCGGCCGCTCCAGCCAATGACCGGTCACGCTCAATCTTCCCGCCAGAGGACGGCGCGGACCGGCGCTCCGTCGCCACCGATGATTTTCAGCGGCAACGCGGCCAGCCAATAAACGCCCGCTTCCACCGCGCTCAGGTCGAGCCCTTCGACGATCGCGATATCAGCCGCGGCCAGCGCATGATGATTCCTCAGGTCCTTGGAATCAATCGCATCAACCGAGGGCAGATCGAGCCCGATCAATTTCACTCCGCGGTTTTGCATCCATTCCGCAACGCCTTCTGCCAGCACTGGAATCGCCTTCGGGAACTTCGACGAATCCGGCCAGGCTCCGGTCTTGAGCAGAAGCCGCGGCGCGGTCGCGCCCGCCTCCAGGTCCGCGATTGTGATTTCGCCTAACGACTTCGCAAACTTCGCGCTCAGGTCCACCACCGCGGCCATGCCCACGTAACGTTCCGGTTCAAAGCGATCGATCGTCAGGCCGTCGTCCTCGAAATGAAAAAAAGCGTCGGCGTGCGTTCCGGAATGAACGCTCGTCGTCACCCGCCCGAGATTGACCGATGCCCCTTCCGCCAGCCGCCCGACCAGGCGGTAGTCAAAACTCGCGTCGCCCGGCCAGGGCGCGAGGTCGGCTTGCAGGGAGCGGGTAATGTCAAGAAACTTCATCGGCGGGGAGAGATTGGACGGGGGGCGCGGCCAAGGCAAACAAAGTCGTTTTGCAACGGTCCCCGCTTTCCGGCATGGTCCCGTGTGAGCGAACACGAAAATCCCTGGGTCGACATCGTCCCCGGGATCAAACGGCGCACTCTCGCGCACGGCGCCACCATGTATCAGATGCGGGCCGAGCTGAAAGCCGGGAGTCGGCTGCCCGAGCACGCCCACCCGCAGGAACAGATCGCGCACGTCATCAAAGGCCGCATGAAACTGATCGTGGCCGGCGTCCCGCACGAGATCACCACGGGCGATGCCTTTTACCTCGCGAGCAACGTGCCGCACGGAGTCGAGACGATCGAGGACACCACCGTCATCGATACCTTCAGCCCGCCGCGCGACGATTATCTCGCGCTCGACGAAAAAGCGCGCGCCGGCAGTTAAATGAAAAACATTTCCGAAGAAGCTGGACTCGACCGCGCCGCGCTCGACGCGGCGGCCTCGATAGGCGCGGCGCCGCGGCTCTCCTTCGTCGTGCCCGCGCATAACGAAGAACACGAGCTGCCGGCAAGTCTCGGCGCAATCCGCGCCGCTGCCGACGCCTCGCGGCAAACGTACGAGCTGATTGTTGTCGACGACGCCTCCACCGACGCCACGGCCGAGATCGCCCGCCGATTCGGCGCCTGCGTCGTCGCCATTGATCGGCGGCAGATCGCGGCTGCCCGCAACGCCGGAGCGCGCCATACCCGCGGCGAGATCCTCTTCTTCGTCGACGCCGATACCCGCATCGCGCCGCATCACGTCCTCCTCGGTCTGCGCGCCCTGGAGGAGGGATGCTCCGGGGGCAGCGCCCGGGTTTTGCCCGATCGCGCGCTGCCCTTTTGGGCAAATGTTTTTCTCCACACCTTCTCCGCCATCTACTTCACCGCCGGGCTGGGCGCTGGCGCTTTCATTTTTACCCGGCGCGCCTTTTTCGAAACAGCCGGCGGCTTCGATGAGCAATATTTTGCCGGGGAAGAAGTCTATCTCAGCCTCGCCCTGAAAAAGCTTGGCCGGTTCAAAATCTTGCGCGAACCGATCGTGACCTCGGCGCGCAAAGTGCGCATGCACTCCTCGCGCTTCGTCCTCACTCAGACTTTTTTTCTTCTCCTCGGCGGCAAGCGTTCCCTGCGCACGCGCGACCGCCTCGCTCTGTGGTACGACGGCAAACGCGAGCGCCCGGCCACTTGAGGATTGAGCGCGCGGGCGCGCAAGTTTAGAGAATGGGGGAACCCTGAATTATGGAAACAGAAGTACAGCCTGCAGTCGACCTAACGAAGTGGATCGAAGAGCATAAAGACAAGTTCAAGCCTCCGGTCAGCAACCAGTATCTCTACGACGGGCGCGATTTTTTCGTCATGGTGATCAAGGGCCCGAATGCGCGGAACGATTTTCATCTCGTCGATTCGGAGGAATATTTTTACCAGCTCAAAGGCGACATCACGATTCGTATCCGCGAGGGCGACAAAATCGTCGATCACCTCGTGCGCGAGGGCGAAACTTTCTTCATCCCGCCTAACGTTCCCCACGCCCCGGTCCGGCCGCCCGACACGATCGGCGTCGTGGTCGAGCGCCGCCGCCCGGCCGGCGAGCACGAACACGTCATTTTCTACTGCGAGAATTGCGGGGCGCTGGTCGAGGACATCGATTTCGACTGCGGCGACATCGTCCAGCATTTCAGCCAGGCCATGCTCGACTTCTGGAACGACGACGCGCGCCGCACCTGCAAAAAGTGCGGGACAAAGGTCCCACAGCCGGAACCGGTCAAGCCGTTCTAGCGAACGAACTGCCGAGCGCAGGCCACGACGGCTTTGACGTTGCCCTTTGTTTCCTCGATCTCGGCCACGAGGCGCGAGCCGACCACGGCGGCGTCGGCATAACGACACACGCGCTTCGCCTCGGCGCCGGTGGTAATCCCGAACCCAACCGCAACCGGCAAATCGCTCACCGCCCGAATTCGCCTAACGAGTTCTTCTGATTCATCGGTCAACTCGAGCGCCGTGCCGGTGACGCCGGTGCGGGCCACCGCGTAGATGAAACCGCTCGCCAGCTTCACGATTTGCCGCAGGCGCAGGTCGGTCGTGGTCGGCGTGACGAGAAATATGAGGTCGATCTGGCGGCGACGCAGCTCGGCCTGCAACGGAGCGGCTGCTTCCGCGGGCAGGTCAACCACGAGAACGCCACTGACCGCGCCTTCCGCCGCCGTGCGGGCAAAACGCTCGAGCCCGAGCTGCAGGATCGGGTTGTAATAGCTGAAGAGCACGAGCGGTGCGAGCTCGTTAGGCTGGAACCGTTCCAGGAGCGAAAGAATTTTCGCGAGAGAAGCGCCCTTCGCCAGTGCGCGCTGCGCCGCGCGCTGAATGATCGGGCCGTCCGCGGTCGGATCGCTGAACGGAACTCCCACTTCGATCGCGACCGGCTCGAGTTTGCTCAGCGCCGGCAGGAGTGCCGCGGTCTTCTCCAAATTCGGATCGCCCGCCACGAGAAAAGGAATGAATCCGGCGCGCATCCCTTTGCGCGTCGCCAGAAAACTTTCACGCAAACGACTCATGCGCGCTTTCTGCTTCGTGGTCTGTTCACGAGCTGTGGCACGCTCGCCAGGTCCTTGTCGCCGCGGCCGGAGAGATTGACGACGATGGTTTTGCTCGCGGGCAATTTGCGCGCCATTCGCACCGCGTAAGCGACCGCGTGCGCCGATTCGAGTGCGGGAATGATGCCTTCGAGTTTTGCCAGCAGCTCGAAACCCTGCAGCGCCTCCGCGTCGCCGACCGAAACGTATTCGACTCGTTTGCTGTCGCGCAGGAAAGCGTGCTCCGGACCGATCGCCGGATAATCGAGCCCGGCGGAAATGGAATGCGTCTGCGCGATTTGTCCGGCATCATCCTGCAGGACGTAGCTCAGCGTTCCGTGCAACACGCCCGGCTTTCCACCTCCGCCCCGAAGAAAACGCGCGGCGTGTTTCCCTAACGAGTTCCCTTCACCGCCCGCTTCCACCCCGATCAGGCGCACTTTCGAGTCCGCCAAAAACGGATGAAACATCCCGATTGCATTCGAGCCGCCGCCGATGCAGGCCACCAGCACGTCGGGCAATTTCTTTTCGCGCGCGAGAAATTGCCGGCGCGTTTCTGCGCCCAGTACTTTCTGGAATTCGCGCACCATGAGCGGATACGGATGCGGACCGAGCGCGCTGCCGAGCAGGTAATATGTTTCGCGCGCGTTCGCCACCCAATCGCGCAACGCTTCGTTGATCGCGTCTTTGAGGGTGCGCGAACCGCTCTCCACCACCCGCACTTCCGCCCCGAGCAAGCGCATCCGCAGAACGTTAGGCGCCTGCCGCCGCGCGTCTTCCGCGCCGATGTAAACGACGCAATCGAGCCCGAGCAGCGCGCAGACCGTCGCGGTCGCGACCCCATGCTGGCCGGCACCGGTCTCGGCGATGATCCGTGGCTTGCCCATCCGCGCCGCGAGCAATCCCTGCCCGAGCGCGTTGTTGATCTTGTGCGCGCCGGTGTGGAGCAAATCTTCGCGCTTCAGGAAAATTTGCGCGCCGCCTGCATGTTCGGTCAGGCGTTCGGCAAAGCCGAGCGGGGTCGGGCGGCCGGAGTAGTCGCGGTGGAGTTCCGCGAGACGGCGCTGGAAAGCGCGATCGCGCACCGCGGCCCGGTAGGCGGCGGTCAGTTCCTCGAGCGGCGCGATCAAGGTTTCGGCCACGAAGCGGCCGCCGAATTCGCCCCAGAAACCCTGTTCGTTAGGCTCGGATCGCAGTTTTTTCATGATTCAATTCTTCGACCGCCCGAATGAAGGCGCGCACTTTGGTTTCGTCTTTGTGTCCGGGCGCGGTCTCGACGCCACTGCAAACATCGACCGCGAAGGGGCGCACCCTGCGGATTGCCTCCGCCACGTTCGCGCTCGTTAGGCCACCCGCCAGGATGAGCCGCGACACTTGCGGCCGCAGCCCGGCCGCGATCGACCATGGAAAAGTCTCGCCCGTTCCTCCGGGAGCTTGCGCGCTCCAGGTGTCGAGGAGAATGGCGCCGCAATGGCTGGCAAACGCGCTGACATCCGGAAGTTCCGTGGCGATCCGCAGAGCTTTGATCACGAACGGCGCTCTCCGCATTGTAGCCGGGGGCGCTGACCCCGGCCGGGCTGGCAGGTCGCGGCGATCAATCCCGCCGGGGTCACCGCCCCCGGCTAGAACGACGTCCGCGACGGTCTCGTTCCCGTGCAATTGCACCGCGTCGAGCGCGAGGTCGGTCGCAAGCGTTTGCACAAAATCAGGTTCCTGATCGACGAATACACCGACAACTTTCAGCCGCGGAAATTTTTCCCGCGCGCTCGCGACGATATCCGCCCCGCCTTCCGGAGTGATGCAGCGCAGGCTCTGCAGCGAAAAGTTGAGACCGATCATATCCGCGCCGGCGGCGCCGCAGAGCAGCGCATCGGCGATGCTGGTTACGCCGCAAATCTTGATCGCAACCGCGGGCCCGAACTCAAACATGGCAGAGCGATTGGATGAGCGCGGCCGGATCGTCCGCGCGCAGAAGTGATTCTCCGATGAGGAAGCCGTGATAACCGCAGCCTCGTAACCGGTCGATATCGGCGCGCGACGCAATGCCGCTCTCGCTCACGAGGGTCGCGCCCGCCGGTGCGAGCGCCGCCAGTTTCTCCGATGTCTCCAGCGACGTCACAAAAGTGCGCAGATCGCGATTGTTCACCCCGATCAACTCCGCCCCGCAAGCCGCGGCGCGCTCCATCTCTTCCGCATTGTGCACCTCGACCAGCGCGTCTAGCCCGAGTTGCTCCTCGGCGCGCTGACGGAAGCGCGACAACTCGTCATCGGTCAGCGCCGCGACGATGAGAAGAATGGCATCTGCGCCCGCGAGCGCCGCCTCGAAGACTTGGATTTCGTCGACGATGAAATCCTTGCGCAGGATCGGCAGCGCGGTAGCCGCGCGCGCCTCCTGCAAATCGCCGAGGGAGCCGCGAAAAAACGATGGCTCGGTCAGGACGGAAATGGCGCAGACGCCGCCCGCCTCAAAAAGCGCGACGGTGGGCGCGGGGCTGATGTCGCCGCGAATGTTGCCTAACGACGGCGAAGCGCGCTTGAATTCGCCGATAATGGCGACACCGTTTTTCTGCTGCAACGCTCCCCGCAGCCGCAGCCTCGCTTTCCCCGCGCGGGCCCGCACCGCTTCTTTCCGCAGCGCGGTTTCATCCAGGGCGGCGCGCACCGCCGCGACCTGGACGCGGCGGCGGGCGAGAATTTCAGCGAGAAAATTCTGTTTCACTTCGGTTCCGCCGCCGGATGCGTTCGTCGGCAAAGCTCTTCCAATTTTTCAAGAGCCGCGCCGGAGCGAATGCTTTCGCGGGCGCGATCAGCGGCGGCTTTGAGGTCGCCTTCGAGCCCGCCGACGAAAATTGCCGCCGCCGCATTGGCGCAGATCAAATCGCGCGCGGTCTCAACGCGCTCGCCGGTTTCGTTTTGCAGGACGGATCGGATCAACTGCGCATTGCCGCGCGCGTCGCCGCCCCGGAGTTGCTCGAGGGCCGGGCAAATTTCGAGACCAAAGTCGCGCGGCTCGAGGGTGAAGATTTTCACTTCGCCGGCACACGCTTCCGCCACGGTTGTTGGTCCGCTCGTCGTCACTTCGTCGAGTCCATCGCTCCCGTGCACGACCCAGGCGTGTTCCGTGCCGAGGGCGAGCAAGGTGTGCGCGAGCGGCTCGAGCAGCGTCTCGTGCCATACGCCGATGATCTGGCGCGGCGCGCCGGCCGGGTTCGTGAGGGGGCCGAGCAGGTTGAAGGTGGTGTGGACGCCGAGCTGGCGCCGGATGTTGGCCACCCGCGCGGTCGCCTGGTGATAAAGCGGCGCGTAGAGAAAACAAATGCCGACCTCATCGAGGCAACGCTCCGAGACCGCCGCTTCGATCTGCACGTTCACGCCGAGTTCGCTCAGGACATCGGCGCTGCCAGACAGACTGGTCGCGGCGCGGCTGCCATGTTTCGCCACCGGCAAACCAGCGCCGGCACAAACAAAGGCGGCCGCGGTCGAGACATTGAATGTCTTGGCGTAACTGGAGCCCGTCCCCGCGGTGTCGATGAAACGTTCGTGCCGGCATCGGATCCGCAGCGCGCGGTCGCGCATTGCCTGCGCCATCCCGGTGAGTTCCTCCACCGTTTCGCCCTTCACCGCGAGCGCGACGAGGGCCGCGCCGATCTGCGCATCGGTCGCGCGCTCGTCCATCGCCGCGCCGAAAAGCAGAGCCGCCTCGTCGCGGGGAAGATCCTGCCCGCGCATCAGCCTAACGAGCAGCGCCCGGACGGGCGATTCCGTGCCCGCTTCATCGCGCCGGGCGGGCGTTGGCAGCAGCCAGGCCGGGCGGCGCCGATTCAGGTCGGCCGGAGAAATGCGCGTTTCCATCAGGTCACCAGTGCGCGCGTCGTTTCGAACTCTGCGTGCGCGCGCGTGCTCGCGATCTCTTTCAAGATCTGGAGCGCTTCCCAGAGTTCCGTAAAAGTGTTGTAGAGCGGCGAGGGCGCGAAGCGAATGACGTCCGGTTTCCGGAAATCCGGCACCACGCCCCGTGCCCGCAGCGCCAGCGAGATCGGCTGCGCCTCGGGGTGCTGGAGCGAGATGTGGCCGCCGCGCCGCGCCGCTTCGCGCGGAGTGCCGACACGAAACCCGAGCCCGGCCAACTCCGCATCCGCGGTGCGAATGATGAAGTCGGTCATGGCGATCGATTTTTCGCGGATGCGATCGATCCCCGCTGCCTCGACCGATTGCAGCGCGCCGTCGATCGGCGCCATGCTCAGGACCGCGGGCGTCCCGATCTGCAGCGCCGATGCGCCCATCCCGGGAAAAAATTCGTCGGACATCTCGAACATGCTTTCCTTGTGCACGCTCCACCATCCCGCGAGTCCGGCATCGACCACGCCGGTCTCGTTGAAATGGCGGCGGTTCAAGTAAAGTCCCGCGACCGAGCCGGGGCCGGCGTTGAGCCATTTGTAGTGACCCCAGCCGGCGAAATCCGCGCCCCACTCATCGAGCGCGTGCGGGAGAATGCCGACGGAATGCGAGAGGTCGAGGCCGATGGTGACGTCGTTCTCGCGCGCGGCGCGGCAGATTTTTTCAAGGTCGAGGAGCTGCCCCGTGGTGTAAACGACCGAGGGGAAAAGCGCCATTTGCAGCTCGGGATTTTTCAGCGCTTCGACGATCCGGTCTTCGTCGAGAAAACGCGAGTCGCCCGCCGGCACGATCACGATGTGTTCGTCCGGATCGAGTCCGCGGAGCCGAAGATGACTGCGCAACGCATAACGATCGGTCGGAAAACTATGGGCATCGATCAGCACCTTGGTGCGTTTCGCCTGCGGCCGGTAGAGCGTGGCCAGGAGCTGGTGCAGGTTGATCGTCATCGAGTTGGCGATCGCGACCTCGTCGCCGGCGGCGCCGATCAGCCTGGCGACGCGCTCGGCGAGCGCTTCCGCCATCGTGAACCAGGGCGAATCGCCGTCGAGCCAGCCGGCGATCCCGCCGGTCTTCCATTGCTCAAGCACGCCCAGCAGGGTGCGTTCGGCGTCGCGCGAGAGAAGACCGAGCGAGTTGCCGTCGAGGTAAATTCGACCCTCGGGAGAATAAAAACGGTCACGGAATTGGCCTAACGAGTCGGAATTATCCAACTCCTGGGCCAGGGCAAATGAAGGTAAAGAAAGAATTTTGGTCATAAAAAATTGAGTGTGGCGCCGGGATGAAGTGAGGCGCGCATCCACGATGCGCGCGGGAAGTGCCTGGGCTCCGTTTCCGTCCGGCTGACGGATGCGTCACCGCGTCGTTCTTAGCTACGCCAATACCCGCGCCAAGACCACGCCGCAGCCTCGAGCGCCGGGAAAGGCGCTGGCGGGTTTGAGAAAGTGCGGTCCATGGCGAGCAATCTGGAGCCGGGAGAAGAAATGTCCACTTTTGAATCCAACCCGCCCCGGAAGGAGTTTGTGGCGCGGTTTTGGGAAGGCCGCTAAATAGAAACGCGGACCCGAAATGAAAATCGATCTCCACACCCACATCCTCCCACGCGAATGGCCCAACCTCGACGCCAAGTATGGCTACAGCGGATTCGTCAGGCTGGAGCATCACCGGCCCTGCTGCGCGCGGATGATGATCGGCGAACGCTTCTTTCGCGAGATCGGCGACAACGTCTGGGACCCCGCCCGCCGGATCGAGGAGTGCGACCGCACCGGCGTTTCCCTCCAGGTCCTCTCGACCGTGCCGGTGATGTTCAGCTATTGGGCGAAACCGGCCGACGGGCTCGATCTCTGCCGCTACCTAAACGATCACCTCGCCGAAGTCGTTAGGGCGCATCCGGCGCGTTTCGCCGGTCTGGGCACGATCCCGTTACAGGATCCGAAATTGGCCGCACGCGAGTTGGTGCGTTGCGTGCGCGAGCTTGGTTTGCGCGGGGTCGAGATCGGCACGCACGTCGACGCGAACGAATTCTGCGACCAAAAGAACTGCCGCAACCTGGACGACCGCTCGCTCGACGCGGTCTGGAGCGCGGCCGAGGAAACCGGCGCCGCGGTCTTCGTCCACCCCTGGGACATGGTGGGCAAAAACCGGATGCCGAAATACTGGCTGCCCTGGCTGGTCGGGATGCCGGCGGAAACGTCGCTCGCCATTTGCTCGATGATTTTCGGCGGCGTCTTCGAGCGTTTCCCGAGATTGCGCGTCGCCTTTGCTCATGGCGGCGGTGCTTTCCCGATCACGATCGGGCGCATCGCGCACGGATTTAACGTCCGACCCGACCTGGTAGCGATCGAAAACAAGATCAACCCGCGCCATTACCTTGCGCGGATCGACGAACGCGGCGAACCAACGCCCGCGCGCTTCTATGTCGACTCGTTAGTCCACGATCCCGACGCCTTGCGTCTGCTTTGCAAACTTTTCGGGACGCAACGGATCGCGCTCGGCTCCGATTATCCCTTCCCGTTAGGCGAAGCACA
>JALYQE010000209.1 GCA_030855965.1 Verrucomicrobiota bacterium
ATGAAGTAGATCGGCTGAATCGAGCGCACAAAATCAGCGTTTTCAATGAACCTTAAAGGCTGACACGGCGCGCAGATTGCGTATAATTTTCAGGATGTCGAATCAGCAATTTTGGACGAAGACAAACGCAGCCGTGGCCAAGGCAGTTCGATCGGCAAAAGGCAAAAGCGACCACGCACTTCGGCAGGATTGGAAATCGAAGCAGCTTTCGCGAGGTGGATCACATGTCTACGTGACCACTTCGGACGTTCGAACTCTTGGAACGGGCCTTTCGCGAACGACCTCGAGCGAATAAACGCGATCGACAAAGAGACAACTCTCCTTTTGCAAATCGCGCCGGAATGGAGCGCGGAAGAGTTCTATTTGGCGCAGACGTCGGCTGACGCCGACGCGACTAGAGGCTCAGAGCACTATGTCACGCGCTACGTTGAGGAAGTCTCTCCGCGCGTCGTTAAAGCTACGATACCCGGCAAATACGGACGGCACGAGTATTCTCCCAGCGTTTACCTGAACTCGTGGCGACTGTTCCAGCAGTTTCTGCCCGCACTGGACATTCGCGTCCACGGCATCCTGGTCCAACCCGTCAAAGGACGGGAAACTCCGCTGCCGAGCATCGTCACCAGCATGCAATACATCGAAGGCGGGCACCCTTCCGCCCACCAGATCGGTATTTATATGAAAGCGCGTGGATGGTTGGAGCATACCGATCAGAGCGAAACGCAGGATTACGTCCAGGAGGAGTCGCGCCAGATCATCCGCGACGCGCATCCCGGCAATTGGATCAAACAGCGCGGAACAGCTGAATTAATCCCGGTAGACATCAGCATCGAAGAATTCTAACCCTCAAAAGGGCGCCTACCCGGACCCGCTCGACCTATTTTCGCGCGTCGAATGATTTCACGTGTCGATAACGCAGGATGAGATCATCGGCCGTGACCAGAGTGAGATCGTGCAGCCGAGCCGTTGCCACCAGCACCCGATCGACTGGATCCTTATGGAAACTTCCGGGCAGATCGTAAGCCGCGGCCGCCACGTCGGACGTTAAGTCCATGAACATGACGCTGAGCGCCCGTTGCGCATCAGCGATCCACTCCGCCGCCTCTTCGCCGAGTTTCACTCGACGCAAAAAGACCAGCCGCGCGATCTCCAGCACCGTCATCGTGCTCACGGCCAGACTATTCCCGGTAGCTTCGAGCAGCCCGGTCGTGCGTCGCCCCAGATTTTCCGGCGCCTCCACCGCCCAAATCCAGACGTGCGTATCGAGGAGAACCGTCATCGCACGGCGAAATCGCCTTCAAAATCACTGCGGACGATATCCGTCTTGATCTTGAGCCGACCCCGCATCGTCCCGAGCGGCCGCTTCCCAGACTTGTGTTGCACCACCGGTTCCACGCGCGCAATTGGCCGCCCGCGCAAAGTGACCGTCAGGGGCTCGCCGCTCTTTTGCACCTGCTTCAGCATCCCGATGCACTTCGCCTTGAAATCCGAGATCAAAACCGTCTTCATCCCACGAGAGGAACATAGTCAAAAGACTAGGTCAACTGGAGATTTTGATGTACTGCTGGAAGGTGGGCAAGCTTCGGCCGCATGAAATGAGCTCGTGCTGATCCTGCCTGGGTAGCGGTCGCCGCGGCGACCCGGCAATGGCGACCCCGCCATCGCGGACTTCGAATTGAGACGTCGGAGCGTCACGCACGCACCGTCACTCCGTTACGGTCAAGCTCGAGAAAATCCGCGGAGCCGAACGCGTGCACGATGCTGGGCAAGCACGCGCTAAATAGCGCCTCAAGTTCATCGTTCGTGATTTTGCCCGTCGAGACCAGTAAGAGCCTCGGCGGTTCACGCCTGACGAAAAACGAATTGGTGAAGTCAGAGTCTTTCGTCACCAAGACCCGACCCTCGCGGCTCGCCGCGCGTTTCAAGGTCTTGGTGTTCTTGCGTCTTGCCGCGCGAAAATCAGCCGGCTCGGGAAGGAAGTCCGGCTGTCGCGGGACGGGGCCGGGCTTTCAATTCGGCTTACGCTGGCGCGCGGTCGCGCGGCGACTTTTACCGAGGGAGGCGCTGAGCCAGAGCGAATGCGTTCAGCTCACGACGACTCCGCACCCCGATCCGAGATCTCTCGTTCTGGAGTTGCCGGAGCTTTCTCCTGTATCGAAAGCGTGTCACCTACGGCTTTCTATAACATGCAGATCATTCTGTGCGAGTTTCACATCGTCCAATCAGAAAGAATGTTGCGGAAGAGCGGCGAAGGGTCCGAGCCTAACTATGGGGGTCCGGGGTGGGCCCGCGTCTTAAACATTCGGCATTTCAAGCCGACCGGACAAGCGCATTAGATCCCGCGCCGCCTGGATGGCGGTGCGCACGTCTTTGAGCAGTGTGCGGGGCACCAAGCCGAGAGGGCTCTTTCAGATAAGCCCAGGCACTCTACGGAAGAG
>JALYQE010000276.1 GCA_030855965.1 Verrucomicrobiota bacterium
GGCGAGATCATGGCTTTCGACCACGGCAAAAAACTGACGTTTTTCGACCTGCAAAAACGGCTCGGTCGCAAAACCGAGAGCGCCGATCTCTTCGCCGCGCCCGCGGCCGATGTGCCGGTTGTTTTCATCGCCTTCGATCTGCTCTGGCTCAACGGCCGCTCGCTTCTGCGCGTGCCGCTGCGCGAACGGCGCGAGTTACTCCGCGGCCTAACGATGCCGCCGCAGTTTCAGTTCGCGGAAATCTCGCCGGCGCGCTCGGCCGCGGAAATCGACGCCGCGTTCTCCAGGGCGCGGCGGCGCTTGAACGAAGGGCTCATGATCAAGGACCCGGAGAGCCAATACACGCCTGGGCGGCGCGGCATGTCGTGGTTCAAGCTGAAGAAGGAACTGGCCACGCTTGATGTCGTGGTCGTAGCGGCCGAGTTGGGGCACGGCAAGCGCAATCATGTTCTGAGCGATTACACCTTTGCGGTGCGGGACGAGGAGAGCGGGCAACTGCTCCCGATCGGAAAGGCCTACAGCGGCCTAACGGATGTCGAAATCGCGGAACTGACCGAGCATTTTCGCCGCAACACGGTCCGCGATCGCGGGCGCTACCTGGAAGTGAAACCAGACATCGTGCTGGAGATCGCGTTCGATTCGATCCAACCGAGCAAACGGCACGCGAGCGGGCTCGCGCTCCGTTTCCCGCGAATCAAGGCGATCCGGCGCGACAAGACGCCGGACGCAATCGACACCCTCGCCTACGCGCGGAAGCTGGCGGAAGAGACTCGTTAGGGCTGTTGCGCTTCGGGCGTGGAGCTCTCGGCGGGTTCGGGCGATTCTTCGGCTTGGCCCGGTGCGCGCTTATTCGCCTGCCGTTCGGCCCGTTTCTCGGCCCGCTTCGCCCGGCGTTTTTCCTCCGCGGTCATTTTCTTCTCTCCGGTCTCCGCGCTGGCGGAAGCGGCTGGCGTCGGCGTCGGAGCCTCCGAGGCCGAAGGCGTGACGGTCGCGGCTGGCTGTTCCGGCGAGGCGACGGGCGAAGCTTCGGGACGGCCCGGCTTTTGGCCGCGGCGCTCCTGCATTTTCTGCTGCCGCTCGGCCTGGCGTTGCGCCTGCGCTTCCTCCCGCTGCTTGCGCTGTTCTTCCTGCGCGGCGCGGGCCGCCTCGCGGCGATTGCGATCGGCTTCCTTGGGCGAAAAGACGTTCTCTGCCGGAAGAGGCGGAGTCGGGTCGGCCACCTCGACCGGGGTCACGGCCGCAGTGGCGGTCGGCTGGGGCCGGTTATTCTTTCGGCCTTGCCGGGGCGATGACGCTTCCGTGGGAGTCGGGCGCGGGCTCGCCGTCGGCGCGACTGTCGGGGGCGTACTGGGAGCCGGAACCGGCGTTCCCAGCGGAGTCATGCTCGCGGTCGGGATGGTGGGTTTTCCCGGGCGGGCAACCTCGACGGGAGAGGCCTGCGGCGGCACAGCGTTCCCCTGGTTGGGCCTAACGAACCGCTTCGGCGGCAGGTTGGGCGGCGGCGTTGCCTCGGACTGCATCTTGGCGCGGGCCTTCTGCGCCGCCTGCGCGTTTTGGATTCCCGCCCAGCCCCGTTCCGCGACTGGCTGTGCGATCGTCCGCGTGACCCGGGCCGGGCGCGTCGCCCGCTCCGCCTGGCGGAAATCAACCGTCGGCAGCGCCACCACTTCGCCCTTGAAGACGGGGACATCGTTCGTCATGCCCTGCGTCCGCTCGAGCCGATAGCGCTCGATCGGTTGCCGGCTCTGTTTGCGGAGGTCGTCGTAGCTCGGGCCCTGGTCGACGATAACGGAATTGTTGTAGACGATGTTGGTCACGTTCGTCGTTTGGGTGATGATCGTGACGTTGCGCTCGGTCGGGAGGATTTCGCGCGCGGTCAGCTTGCGGCCGAATTCGTTCGCCGGGACAAAGGCGTAATGGTCCGGGCCGATGTCGTAATAGTTGTCGGCCCAGTTGCGAATGCCGGTCTGGCGATTGAACTGCGCCTCGGGCGGGAGGGGCGCCCAGCCGACGTAGTCGCCGCCTTTGCGCCAGGAAACCCAGGCCGGAGCCCATTGTTCACCCGGCACCCAGACCCATCCGACGCTGCGCAGGCTCACCCAGCGGCCGTAGTGATAAGTGGCCCAGCCGAATTTTTCGTCCGAGATCCAGGTCCAGCCGGCATCGGTGTAAACCCAGTGGCCATGGGTGTAGGGACGCCAATCGCGGGTCTGGGCGGCCTGGCGCGGCTGGAAGACGTAGCCGTAATCGCCCGTCTCCATCCAGTCGCCGTAGGGATCCAGTTTGCGATAGAAGGTGGAATAGGCGCCGGTCTCCGTCTCGCGATCGGAGGAGGCCCGGACGGGCGTGGAAGAGGGTTCGCTAGTCCGGGGCGCGGCGGTGGCGGCCGGTTTTTTCTGGGCCGCGGCGAGGGCATTGATGCGCGCCTCGAGAGCGGCCTGTTGCTCGACCATCTTTTGCCGATCGTCGGCCGAGCGCTCGGCGTTGACTCGTTCCTGCACCTGGCGCTCGATCTCGGCGTTCCGATCCGCTTCGTTCTCCTGTTTTTGGCAGGCACCCAGGCCGAGGGCGAGGGCTGCGAGGAGCG
>JALYQE010000218.1 GCA_030855965.1 Verrucomicrobiota bacterium
GCGAGACTCCGTCGAGCTGCGAGGGGGACATCTGTCCCGCCGCCGAACGCAGTCCCAGCTCGACGGAGTCTCGCACCACCGCGGAGGGTTCATAACCAGTCGCTTCGACGGCCTGCCATTGCGGTCCAACTCGCGGGTCCGGCAGTTTCTGCATCAGGTCGATGAACGCGTGCCGATAGCTGGGAAACGGCGGGAGTTCGCCCGGATTCTTCGGTTGCAACTTTTCCGCGTGCAACGGCAGTTCGGCATGCGGCAGGCCGGCTTTCATGTGATGCACGCCGTGAAAAGGCTCATGCAGCAAAGTGAACGAAACCAGTTTTCCGACCCAGGTGTTGGCGATAATGCTGCGGGTCGATCCATTGACCGTCTCGCCCGTCATCCCGACATGCTCGATGTATTTGCGCCAGCTCTGAAGGTTCGCCGCGAGCAGGGCCGGGCCGAGATACATCCAAAGGAAATATTTCGAGAGACCGAAGAACGCGACCGCCGCTAAAACCACCGCCCAGATCACCACGAGCAATCCCAATTCCATCCAGACCCGTCGCCGCATCCGTTGGCTGCGGACCGGGGTATTTGGACCGAAAAAGGCGCGTAAAAAAAGATATGGCCCGTAGAAAAGACCGAGATTCAATTCCGTAAAAGCGGCCAGACATCGCTTCCAGCGCGCGGTACTCGGCTGCGAGAGCGGCCAAAATTCGAAATCGCGCTCCGAGGCGAGATAAGCGTGATGCGTCTGATGAATCACGCGGTAAAGGGTGAAGCTCATCAAGCTGAGCACGCCGATTACCACCCCATCGAAATCGTTAAAGCGGCGATTTTTCCGCAACAATCCGTGCGACGCCTCGTGCAAACCAATGAGAGTGCCGTGCATCAGGTGGCTTGCGACCAGCGCGAGTGGAATCGCCGCCCAAATCCAGTCGCGAAGAACCGCATAAGCGAGTATCGCCTCGGTGAAAATCAACGCGAACACCAGCACCTGAAAGGCACCGCGCACCATCCAGTGCACTTCCTCTGGTGGCTCGCTAAATTCTTCGGCAGTAATGGTCGCGTCCATGTCAGTTCAGGAGTTCGGAAATGGGACTTTCCGGCGCCCGGCAGATGCCTGCCAAAACGTCTTGAAATATGCCATCGAGCCTCTCGATGTCACGCTTGGAAAATAAATTGTACCGAAAGAGCCAGGCTACCTCCGGGCCCTCGGGATCTTCGGTGATCTCGCAGGCGAGTTGGAAGCGCGCGGTGCCAGTTGAGCGCATGCTCAGTTTGGCAGACATGTTCGGCAGCGAAACCTCCGGGATGGGATGGTTCTGGAGCGCAAACCGCACCTCGAAGACCGGATTGTACCCAGGTGCCGGACGCTCTCCCAGCGCGGGAGCTAGTTCCGCGAAAGGCATCGCATTGGCAAAAGAATCAATCACCATTTGATGATTTGTTCGCAGATGATCGGACGCCGTCCGTGCGCGATCGACCCGGCCGCGTAATGGCACCACGCCGGAGAAATATCCCATCGACTCACGCGCGCCTTGCCGGGTGCGATTCGCCACCGGCGTCCCCACCACGAGATCATCGGTCCCATTCCATTTCGCAAAAGCGATCCGGAACGTCCCGAGCAAAGCACTAAAAAGAGTCACGCCCAGCCGGCGCGCCAGCTCCTGCGTCTCCTTCGCCACCGCCGCCGGGATTCGCGAAACCCAACGTTGCGGCGCGCCGCGCGTAATCGGCGCGCTCCAGATCGGCTTCGAACCGGCCAGCCTTGTTTTCCAAAACTCCACCCGTTCCGTCAGCGCGGCCGGCTGCCAGAACGCGCGCTCGCTTGCGCCCCACGCCGAGTACGGAAGCGGCACCGGCGGCAACGCATCGGCCGATCCCATCATGCTTTGGATGTAGGCGGCAAAAAGTTCCTCGACGAAAACGCCCAGGCTCCAGCCGTCGGCGATGGCGTGATGGATCGCGAAGACGAGCACGTGATCGTTAGGCGAACGGCGCAGGTCGATCACCCGGTAGAGCGGTCCCTGCACCAGGTCGAATGGTTTCCGGAAAATTTCCCCGGCCAATTCCTCGATCTCCGGTCCGCCCGTTCCCGGCGCGATATCGCGGAAAACGCAATTTTCTTCGCCTTCTTTCCGAATCATCTGCAGCGGGCGCTCTTTGCCGGGCAGAAACGAGAGGCGCAAAGCTTCCTGGCGATCGACCACCCGCTGGATCGCCGCGCGGACATCGCGCTCGGTCAGCAGACCGCGCACCTCAATTAAACAACAGATATGATTCGCCGGATCTTCCACCGGCACCGGCGACGTTTCCCAGATCTCGCGCTGCGGAAAAGTGAGCGGCTGGAGCTGGGCCTGACCGCTCTCGAGCCATTGCTTCAGTTGGGCGCGTCGATCCACTGGCGTCGCCATTTCGCGGGTAGCCGGAGCGATCAACGCCGCGCGCCTTCGGTCGCCGCGGCCGTTTCCGGCTCGGGCTCACTGCCTAACAAACGATCGATGTCCTCATCCGAGATCGCATCGAGATCGACCGCGCTAGCCGCTTCCGTTGCCGGGGCCGCTGCCGGCGCAGCTTCCGCGGTCGCGGTCGCTCCACCGAGATGGCCGGCAATCAAGGTTGCGATTTGCCCGATCGTGCGCGCCCGCATCAGGCTGGTTGGCGGCAACGCGATCCCGACTGCCGCTTCGAGCGAGGTTTCGATTTCCACTCCCATGAGCGAATCCAAACCGAGATCAGTCAGCGGCTGGTCGTCGCGCAAACTGTCAGGCTTCACCCGCAACACGGAACCGACCGCTTCCCGCACCGCCTGGGAAATCACCGCCGCTTTCTCCGCCGGAGCAGCCGCATCGATCCGGCTGCGCCAATCGCTCGTCGCGCCAGTCGATTCTTCATTCTCGATCGTGGCAAAGATGCGCTGGAGCAGCGGATTCTCCTGCATGCCTCTGAAGAATTGGCGCCACTTGCTCCAATCGACCCGGATCGCAATCGCCTGATCGGTCCCCGCAACGAGGAAAGATTCGAGGAGTGAAGTCGCTTCGCCCGGTGTGATTCCCATCGTGCCCTGGCGGGCGAGAAATTCCGCCACGCGTTCGTTCCGCGCCACGTAACCTTCGCCACTGAGTACGCCCCAGTTCACCGTCAGCGCCGGCAAGCCGAGCGCCTGGCGATGATGCGCGAGCGAATCGATAAAAGCGTTCGCCGCGCTGTAATTGCCCTGTGCGGGATTGCCGAAAATGCTCGAGACCGACGAGAACATGACGAAGCAATCGAGCGCCATCTCGCGCGTCGCCTCGTGCAGTAGCCAGGCGCCGTAGGCCTTCGGCCTAACGACTGCCCGCATCCGTTCGGGATTGAGCGAAGCGAGCGGAGCGTCATCGATCACCATCGCGAGATGGAAAACACCGCGCAGGTGATGTCCGGCGGATTCGATTTCGGAAAATAGAAGTTTGATATCGTTAGGCGAACCGACGTCCGCGGAGACGACACGGACTTCCACGCCGCGTTCTTCGAGTTCCTCGACAAACTTCTGCGCTTCCGGAGTCGAAGCGCCGCTCCGGCTGCTCAAGACCAGATGGCGCGCGCCACAGTCGGCCAGCCAGCGCGACAGCACCTTGCCGTAACCGCCAAACGCACCCGTAATCAGATAGCTCGCATCCGCCTTCACCTCGAAACCCGGAGCCGGCATTTCGCCGCGCCGCGGCACAAACGGCGTCGGAAACGACACCACCACTTTGCCGATATGCTTGCCGCCCGCCATGAGGCGAAACGCGGAATCGATCCGGCTTGCCGGGAAAGCGCGGAACGGCAGCGGCCGCAGCGCGCCCTTCTCGAGCAGCTTGCAAATATCGCCGAGCATCTTGCGGGTCAGCTCTTCGTCGCCGTGGAAAACCGCGTCCATCGCCACGACGTGGAACGACGCGTTGTTGCGCAATGGCCGCAACGGGATGCGGGTGTTTTGGTAAATGTCGCGCTTTCCGATCTCGATAAAACGACCGAACTCCGCCAGACAGGAAAGCCCCATCGGGATCGCCTCGCCCGCGAGCGCATTCAGCACGACGTCGACGCCTTTTCGATTGGTCAATTCGAGCACCGTCTCGGCAAAATCACCGCGGCGCGAATCGATCACATGTTGCACGCCTAACGTTCTTAGAAGCGCGCGTTTGCTCGGGCTGCCCGCGCTCGCGATCACCTCCGCGCCGAGATGTTGCGCGATCTGGATCGCGGCCATGCCGACTCCACCCGCTCCCGCGTGGACCAAAATGCGTTCACCGCGACGAAGCCGCGCCACGTTTTGCAGAGCGTGCCACGAAGTCATGAAGACCACCGGCAAGGTGGCTGCTTCTTCAAAAGTCAGGTCGCCGGGGATCCTCCGCACATCGCCGCCGCGCGCGATCGTTTGCGTGGAAAGTCCGAAGACCGCCAGACCAAAAACGCGATCGCCCGGTGCGACATGCGTCACGCCCGCGCCGACTTCCCTAACGATGCCACCAACTTCGTCGCCGAAGATCCGCGCGTCCGGCGCGTCGCCCGGATAAAGCGCGAGCGCCTTGAGCACGTCGCGGAAATTCATCCCGGCCGCCTTCACGTCGATCAACACCTGGCCCGGTTCGCACTTCGGCAACTCGAAGGGTGCGAAACGCAGCGTATCGAGATGCCCACGTTCGCGGGATTCGAGGCGTAGCGGCAGATCGGCGTCGAGCCATTGCTCGCGCGTCGGCCGCCCACGATCGAGCCGGCGCACGTAGCGCGCTTCACCGCGCAGGGCGATTTCGCGCTCGCTATCGTTGCGCAGAAGTTCACTCCAAAGAGCAGCCGAATCCGCGGACGATGCCTCGGCGGGAAGATCGATCGAGCGCCAGGCGAGATTGGAATACTCGTTTAGAATCACACGCATCAACCCGATGGCAGGCGCTTGCTCTACTGCGCTCGGAGTTGATTCGGTTCCGACGGACTGGGCGTTTCGTGTCACCAGATCGAGGCGTAACTTGCCCGCTGGGCGAGCGGCTTCGAGTGCGTTGGTGAAATGGAGCAACGCATCGAGGCTGTCGGATTCGCCGAACTGCTCCTCGAGGTTCCAGAGATAAACGACGCGCTCCGGCGCCGTCTCGGCGCAGAGCTCGACCAGCTTTTGCCAGTCTTCGAACGTTCCCGGCCTCAGATTAAAAGAATCCTGGCCGTCGAACTCGAAACTCTTTCCAATCCACGCGACACGGCAACGCGCACCATTTGCGCGCACTTGCCTAACGAGCGCCTCGCTCAGCTCCGAGTTGTCGGCGAAAATGAGCCACGATTTCTCTTCC
>JALYQE010000329.1 GCA_030855965.1 Verrucomicrobiota bacterium
CGCGACTCGTTATGCGGACGATGCGCCCAAGATTCCGGCCGCGGCGGTGACGGAGGAGGACGCCGAAATGATCGCCGCGCTCGCCCCGCAGGGCCCGTTGCGGATGCGTCTCGTGCTGACGCCGCAAATTTTGCCCGACGCCGTCAGCTACAACGTGATCGGCGATCTCAAGGGCAGCGAACACCCGGAACAGGTCGTAATCGTCTCCGGGCATCTCGATTCCTGGGACCTCGGGACGGGTGCGATCGACGATGGCGCCGGGGTGGCGGCGGCGATGCAGGCCGCGCAGCTCGTTAGGCAACTCGACCTGCGGCCGAAACGAACGATCCGGGTCGTGGCCTGGATGAACGAAGAGAACGGCCTGCGCGGCGGGAAAACCTACGCCGCCGAACATGCGGGCGAAGTGGCGAATCATTTCGCGGCGATCGAGACGGACGGCGGGGCCAATCGCCCGGTCGGGATTTACATCGCGGGCAAGCCGGAGATAAAACCGATGCTTGAGCCGATTGCGAAAGTGTTGCGGGCTTCCGGGGCGGGTCTACTCCAGATGCGCGATGAAGTCGGGGCGGACATCGATCCGCTGGCCAAGCTGGGCGTGCCGAACTTCAGTCCGATCCAGGACAGCCGTTTCTATTTCAACTACCACCACACCGCCGCCGACACGCTCGACAAGATCGATCCGCGCGAGCTGGCGGAGAATGCGGCGGTCAACGCCGTCCTCGCCTATGGGCTGGCAAATCTCGAGCAGCCTCTCCCGCGCTGAGCTGCTAGGTTGGAGCGATGATTAAATCCTCTATCACTCTCACTCGACGCGAGGCGGCGCGGTTGATCGGTGGCGCCGCGGCGGCAGTCAGCCTGTGGCCAATTTCCGCTCGCCCGGCCCCGACAGCGACCTCGGCTCAATTGCTTCGCGCCATCCCGTCCACTGGCGAAAAAATCCCCGCACTCGGTCTCGGGACTTCACAAACCTTCGATGTCGGCCATTCGCCTAACGAACGCGGACCGCTCCGTGAAGTCCTGCGGCGCTTTGTCGAGCTCGGCGGCAAGGTGGTGGATACCTCGCCGATGTACGGCCGCGCCGAGGAGGTGATTGGCGACCTCACGAGCGATCTGAAAGTGCGGGATTCGCTTTTCCTCGCGAGCAAAGTCTGGACGACGGGGAAGAAGGAAGGGATCGAATCGATCGAGCGCACGGCTTCGCTTTTGCAAACCAAACGGCTCGACCTTATGCAGGTGCACAACCTGATCGATCTCGACGTGCAGCTCGCGACCCTGCGCGCCTGGAAAGAGGAGGGGCGCATTCGCCATATCGGGATCACGCATTACGTGGAGTCGTCATTTCCGGCGGTGGAAAAAATTCTCCAGCGCGAAAAGCTGGATTTTCTTCAGATCAACTACTCGATCGCAGAGCGGGGCGCGGAGGAGCGTATTCTGCCCCTGGCGCGGGAGAAAGGCGTCGCCGTTTTGGTGAACCGGCCCTTTGCGCGCGGAAACCTATTTTCGCGACTGCGGGCCCAGCCGCTTCCGAAATGGACGGTGGAGTTTGATTGCAAATCGTGGGCGCAATTTCTCCTCAAATGGATCCTTGCAAACACGGCGGTGACCTGCGCGATTCCAGCCACGAGCAAGGCCGGGCACCTCGAGGACAACATGGGGGCGGGGACTGGCCGGCTGCCGGATGAAAAAATGCGGCAAAGAATGGTGCAGGCGATTTCGTCGCTCTGACGCCTAACCAATGTGCAAGCCGGCGCGGATAGCGATGTGGTCGGGGCCGCGCAACATCTCGACCGCGATGATGCGGGCGTGGGGAAATCGCGCCGATACCGCGGTGATCGACGAACCGCTCTATGCTTTCTATTTAGAGGCGTCCGGAAAGAATCATCCGGTGGCCGCGGAGGTGATCGCGGAAGGGGAACCGGATTGGCGGAAGGTGGTGACGCGCCTAACGAACGAGTGGCCGGAACGAAGGCCGATCTTTTACCAAAAACAGATGACGCATCATCTGCTCCCCGAGGTGGACCGGGAGTGGCTGGCCCGGCTGACGAATTGTTTTCTGATCCGCGATCCGGCGGAGGTGATCGTCTCCTACCTCAAGAAGAACGACGATCCGGTCTTGGCAGACCTCGGCTTTGTCCAGCAAGCGGAGATTTTCGAATCCGTCCGCGTGCGCACGGGCGCGATCCCGCCGGTGATCGACGCGCGCGATGTCCTGCAAAATCCGGAGCGGCTGTTGCGACTGCTGTGCGACGCGGTGGGGGTAAAGTTTGATCCGGCGATGCTTTCCTGGCCGTCGGGTTTGCGGGAGACGGACGGCGTCTGGGCGAAGCATTGGTATGGCGAAGTTGCCGGCTCTACGGGATTCGCGCCCTACCTCGAGCGCCGCGCCGAGGTGCCGAAGCGGTTGCACGAAATCGAGGCTGGGTGCCGCGCCTGCTACGAGGCGCTCTATCCGCACCGCCTGTCTTGAGCCTACTTCAGCAGGTAAGTGCGAATGAATTGCACCGTCGAGTAAAACAGGTAATCGACGTTTTTCTTTTTCGCGAAGCCGTGGCCTTCGTCTTTTCCGAGCAGGTACCAGACGGGCGTCTTTGTTTTCTTGAGCGTGGCGACGATCTGGTCCGCCTCTGATTTTGGAACGCGTGGATCGTTCGCGCCCTGCACGACGAAAAGCGGCTTTGTGATTTTGTCGGCATTGTTCACAGCCGCGATGCCTTCCATAAAGGCGGCCATTTTCGGATCACGCTCGTCGCCGTATTCGACCCGGCGGAGATCGCGCCGGTAGCTTTCGGTATTTTTCAGGAAAGTGGCGAGGTTGGAAATGCCGACGACGTCGATCGCGCAGCGGATGCGGTCGGGATAATTTGTCGCCACCTGGAGGACCATGAAGCCGCCGTAGGAGCCGCCGGAGACCATGACCCGGCTGGCATCGAGTTGCGGCTGGGACTTGATCCAGTCGAGCAGGGCGGAGATGTCCTTGTAGGAACCTTCGCGTTTGAAGCCGTTGTCGAGGAGGAGGTAGGACTTCCCGTAGCCGGCCGAACCGCGCACGTTAGGCAAAATCATCGCGCAACCGAGCTCGTTGAAGAGGTAGTTGTTACGCCCGGCGAAACCGGGACGGGCCTACGATTCAGGGCCGCCGTGGATGTTGACGATGACGGGCCGCGGCCCGGGGAATTTCTTCGCGTCGGGCTGGTAGAGAAAGCCGGTGATCTCGCGGTCGTCGAAAGATTTCCAGCGGACGAGCTTTGGTTCCACAAACCGCTCGGCCGGGATGCCGCCGGTCTCGCTGGCAGTCCAGCGGGTCGCGATATTTTTGTCGTTAGGCGACCAGGAGTAAACGTCGGAGGGCGAGCGCGCGCCGTTCACGTTGAAGGCGAGCAGGTCCTGTTGCGGGTGCCATTTCAGCCCGGAAATAATCGAGGCGGAAAGGGGCGGATCGAAGGCTGGAGCGGGCTCCGGGGTAGCGGTCATTTTGCCGTCGTGCATTGCCACGCCGATGAGGTGCAGCGTGCTGGTGCCGTTTTCGTTCAGGGTGTAAGCGATGCGCTGGCCAACACCGCTCAGATCCCAGTCGTCGACGTCCCATTTCGCGTCGGGCACGAGGTAGGTGAGCTGTTTGTTCGCGAGATCGATGTAAGTGAGCCGCTGGAATTCGGACTCGCGATCGGTCGTGACAAAAACCCCTTTGCCGTCTTTCGCGAAATGCGGCTGGGCATAGGCGATCTTCTCCGCGCCCTCGGTCGGCCGCGGCGTGAGTTCGGTGCGTGCCCCCGTTTTGGTATCGAAGAGCCAGAGGTAGCTTTCATTGATCGAAACTCCCTCGAGCACGAGAAGCTGGGCGTCGTCGGGCGACCAATCGTAAACCTCCCAGCCTCCGCCTTTGACCTCGGCCAGAAGTCGGTCGCTTTTGGGGTCGTTAGGCGATTCGAGATAAATGTCGGTGTCGGCTCCGTTGCGCCGGGTCGAGGTGTAGGCGACGCGCTTTCCATCCGTGCTCCAAGTCGGCGCGGAGTTGCGCGATTTGCCGTCGGTCAGGAGCGCCACCTCGCCGGTGGCGAAGTCGTAGCGATAGTTCTGGTTGAATTCATTTCCGCCCGCGCTTTTGGAGAAGACAAAGAATGCGCCGGTCTGCGGATCGAAGGTTGCTTCGTTGATCCGGTCGGCAAAAAAGGTGAGCTGCGTCCGCGCGCCGCCGGGTTGAGTGACGAGATGCACCTGGTTAGTGTCGCCGAAACGGGTGAGGATGAGCATCTCCGGCTTACCCGGTTGCCAGTCGAGAAACGCGGCTGCGCGCGACTCGGTGTAGCGCCCGACCTGCTCGGCGATCTCCGGCGGGATCGGCGGCACGCCGTCGAGAACGAGCGAATCGGGCGGAGTGAGTCGGCTCGGTTCGGCAGCGAGCAGAGTGGCTGGAAGGAGGAGTGAGAGCAGCAGAGGACGAGCATTCATAAAAGGCGTCTGATATGATAAGCAGCTTGGCGCGGATAAAAACGGAGAAAAGAAGTGCTCCAGGAATTTAACGAAAAGAATCGCGACCTCGTGGTCAACATTAATGGCCGCCTTGTCCATCGCGACGAAGCCGGCATCAGCCCTTTCGATTCCGCCGTGCAGGGCGGCGATGCCGTTTGGGAGGGTTTGCGGCTTTACAACGGGCGCATTTTCAAGCTCTACGAGCATCTCGACCGTCTCTATCGTTCCGCCGCCGCCCTCTCCTTCTCCGAGATTCCGCCTAACAAGAAGATCATCGCCGAAATCAAGCGCACGCTCGCGGCCAACCAGATGCGCGATGGTGTTCACCTGCGCCTCACCCTCACGCGCGGGGAGAAAATCACCTCGGGAATGGACCCGAGGCTTAACCAAAGCGGACCTACCCTGATCATCCTGGCCGAGCACAAGGCGCCCGTTTACGCAAAGACCGGCCTGACCTTGATCACGAGTAAAATGCGCCGGCCGCCGCCAGAGGTGCTCGATCCGCGGATTCATCACGCCAATCTGCTCAATTCCATCATGGCGAAGATCGACGCGAACAATGCCGGGGCGGACGACGCGCTCATGCTCGATTTGTCCGGCCACGTCGCGGAGACGAATGCAACGCACGTCTTCATTGTGCGCAACGGCGAGGTCGCGACGAGCCGGGTAGTTGCCTGCCCGGAAGGGATCACTCGGGCGACCGTGCTCGAGATTTGCGCGGCCGAGAGAATCCCGCAGGTGGAGACCTTTCTCACGATCGAGGATGTCTATCAGGCGGATGAAGTTTTTTGCACGGGAACGATGGGCGAACTGGCGGGCGTGAGCCGAGTGGATGATTGCACGATTGGAAACGGAGAAATCGGCCCGATGACCCGTCGCCTGAGCGAACTCTTCGCGGAGTGCACCGCCGCCGAGGGCGTGCTGGTGGCGGACTAGGTTTATCGCTCGCTCGTTAGGCGAAAAGCGGCTGGCCCGGAATGACCGATCCACCCCGACCGCATCGCCGCCCGGCGCGGCATTGATATCTCGCGCGTTGGGTTTACCCTATACTATGAAAACATTAAAACTGGCGCTCGGCATTGCCGTCGTGAGTCTCGTTACAATCGGCATCGCAGCGGCCGATCCGCTGGCTCCAGCGGTGACCGGTCAGAAGAAGAAAAAGGACGCGAAGGGCGAAGAGCTTGTTTTCGTGACGGGCTCCCG
>JALYQE010000225.1 GCA_030855965.1 Verrucomicrobiota bacterium
GCCGATACGCCGCGCCGCCGACCGAGCGGACGAGCGCGGCGACGGCGCCGAGCCGGGCCGCGGCGCTCGGGCCCTCGCCCCGGTAGACCACCGCCTGGCCATACGCTTCGCCACCGCGACCCTGCGCCGCCATCTCTTTGTCGTAGGGATAATTGAAAACCACGATTTTGCCGCTGACCTTTTCTTTGCCTAACGATTTCAGTTCGTCGAAATCGCGCACCACCACGACCTCCGCGGTCAGACCGTCGGGCGGCGTCGCTACGCTTCCGCCGAGCGCGGTCAGGACCACTTTTTGCGTCGTATCGGCCGCCTGCCCCGGGAACTGCACCAGCGCCGCCGTCTCGTCGCCCCGCACCCAATGCGGCACCATCACTTTCTCGAGCCGCACCTCGAGCCGGAGCGTCTTCAATTCGCCCGCGACATACTCGACCGCCTTCTGCGCCTGGGCCGATCCGCTCAGGCGCGGGCCGATATTGTTCGAAAGATGCGCCACCTGCCGGTAGGCGTAGTCGCTCGTTAGGGCAGCGGCCTGCAATTTTTTCAAGTCCGCCAGCGTCTGCGGAGAATAGAGAACCGGCGTCGGCGAGGGAGACGGAGTCGGCGATTCCGTCTTTTCCGATGCCGCGGGACTGGGCGCTACGAGGCCCCGCGCCGTGGTCGCCAAAAGAAAGAGTCCGCACAAAACGAGGCGCTGGAAAATCTGCAACATGCGGCACTTTGTCAGGAAAACGCCCAAGCTCAATTCCCCGCCCCGCGCATGATCGGGATTGGCGCCGGGTCCCCTTACGCGCTTATCTTCCCCTCGCCCGCCACGCCATGCCTAACGACACCCTTGTTTCACTCGATCTGCCCGGAGTCCGGAAGCTGCGCAGCGGCAAGGTGCGCGAGGTTTTCGACCTCGGCGAAACCATCCTCTTCGTCGCGACCGACCGACTCTCCGCCTTCGACGTCATCCTGCCCGATCCGATCCCGGAGAAAGGCGCGGTCTTGAACCAGATCTCCGCCTTCTGGTTCGAAAAGATCGCGGAAGCGCCCAATCATTTCCTGACCGCGGCTTTCGCCAAATTTCCGGAAGAGCTGCAGCCCTATCGCGCCCAGCTCGAGGGCCGTTCGATGCTCGTGCGCAAGACCCAGCCGCTCCTCATAGAATGCGTCGTGCGCGGCTATCTCGCCGGCTCTGGCTGGAAAGACTACAAAGCGACGGGCGAAGTCTGCGGACATATTCTGCCGCCTGGCCTGCGGCTGGCCGACGAGTTGCCGGAACCGATTTTCACCCCTTCGACTAAAAACGAAGCGGGCCACGATCTGAACATTGAATGGGAACAGTGCTGCACCATGATCGGCCAAACCGTGGCTGAGAAAGCGCGCGACCTGAGTTTGAAAATCTATCGCGCCGGGAAAGCGCACGCCGCCGCCTGCGGCATCATCGTCGCCGATACCAAGTTCGAATTTGGCCTAACGAACCGGGGCGACCTGCTCCTGATCGACGAATGCATGACCCCCGATTCTTCGCGCTTCTGGCCGGCCGACAGCTACGCGCCGGGGCAGAGCCCGCCGAGCTTCGACAAGCAATTTGTGCGCGATTATCTCGAGACCCTCGACTGGGACAAGACCGCGCCGGGTCCTTCCCTGCCGCGTGAAGTGATCGAAAAGACAACCTCCAAATATCGCGAGGCATTCCGGCGCCTAACGAATCATGAACTTGACCAAAACCGGGCCTGAATCTTTCTCCGCCTTTGAGATCGCGGGCGCAGCGGAGGTGCCGGTGGCACGACCGCGCCTTCCCCTCGCCGGGCAGCTGCTCCCCTATCTCCGTCGGATCGATCAAAGCCGCTGGTACTCCAACAGCGGCCCGCTGGTGGAGGAGTTCGAAGGTCGCCTGGCGCAACATGCCGGCGGCGGAGCGGTCGGGACGGTTGGGAACGCGACGATCGGCTTGACCCTGGCCCTGCTCGCCTACGATCTTCCTCCCGGTTCTCTTTGCATGGTGCCGTCGTGGACTTTCGCCGCGACCGGCCACGCGATCCAAATGGCTGGACTAACGCCGTGGCTGGTCGACGTCGATCCCGCAAGCTCGGCTTTGGAAGCGTCGATGGCGCGCGAACTTTTGCCCGAGGCGCCAGGCCCGGTTTCGGTCGTGATACCGGTCAGCCCCTTCGGTCAGCCGATTGATTTTTCAAGGTGGAAATTGTTTCGCGCCGAGACGGGAATTCCCGTTGTGATCGATGCCGCGGCGATGTTCGACACGATTCGCGCCCAATCGATTCCCGCGGTCGTTAGTCTGCACGCCACCAAGGCGCTCGGTGTCGGGGAAGGCGGTTTCGTCATCACGACCGACCGCAGTTTTGTCCAGGAGATCCAAAAAAGAGCAAACTTCGGCTTCTGGGGATCTCGCGAAGCCACGGCGCGATCCGGCAATGGAAAGCTGAGTGAATACGCGGCGGCAGTTGGCCTGGCGGGCTTGGATCAATGGACCGAAACGCGGGCTGATTTTGCGCGCGTGGGTCGCGCCTACGCCGCGGCATTCGCGGGCCAATCGAGCGTCACGCTCCAGGAAGGATTCGGAGAGCGCTGGATTAGTTCGACCGTGATCGCAACGCTTGGTGAAGGCCGCGCCGAGACGGTGGGTCGCGAACTGGCCGGGCGCGGAATCGGCACCCGGCAGTGGTGGGGCGGCGGGCTCCATCGCCATGCGGCCTTTGCGCAATGTCCACGAAGCGACCTCCAGGCGACCGAGATTTTGGCCGGCAAGGTCATCGGACTCCCCTGCTGGCGCGATTTGCCTAACGACAAGATCGAGCTCATCAGCGAAATCGTTACCTCGTCGGCGGGATGACCGCGAGGGTGGAAGGATGCGGAGGAACTTCGACCCGGCCGCTCTTCGCGACGGTCGCTTACGCCGAAGCGTTCGGTCTCGGCGCGATTGACGTTCCCGAATGGCAGACGGCCCTGCTCACGCGATCGATTCCCGGCACGGAGTGGTTCGATGCCCTCTGCTGCTATCCGCTGACGGTTTTCGGGCCGGAGCCAGATCTAGAAGCAGGACGGGAGCGATTACGCGCGGCGGGGCTGGTGAGCGTGGCACTGGTCCCCGATCCCATCACCAGTCCGTCGCTTCACGTTTTCTCCGCCGTGTTCGAAATTTGCCGGCCGTTCAAGACGCATTACCTGATCGACCGCGAAGCAGGTCCGGTTCACTTCGCGAAGAATCATCGCTGGTCGGTGCGCCAGGCCAGGAAGCATTGCGGCTTTGAGGCGATCGACCTCCGGGAAAATCTGGAGGTCTGGCTCGCGCTCTATCGGCACACCGTGGCACGACACCAGGCGACTGGGATCCACGATTTCGCGCCTGCCTATTTCCGCGCCCTGGCCGAGATGCCGGCGGTCACCGCCCTGGCCGCCCGGCACAAAGGAGAGATCGTCGCGATCATCCTCTGGGTTCGCCATGGCGACATCGTCTATGCGCATCTCGAAGGCGGGTCGCCGGCCGCCTATCGCACCTATGCCACCTACGGCCTGATCGCCGCGGCTAACGAACTCTTCGCCGATTGTCGCATCATCCATCTCGGCGGCGCCGCCGGACTAGAGCCGGAGGAGCGGAATGGTCTCGCCCATTTCAAGCGCGGCTTTGCCAATCGCGAGGTGACGGCCTACTTTTGCGGCAGCTGTCTCGATGCTGCTCGTTATGCGACGTTGGTCGGCGGCCAGCCGCACACCACTTTCTTTCCAGCCTACCGAAAACCATGACCGACGAGGAAAAAAACGGCCCTCCCGCAGAACGACTGTACTATCCGCTCGTGGAAACGGTTGAGAAGCTTTATATCGAGCACGGCGACACTCATCGCGGAATGGGGTTCCGGACCGAAGAGGGCTTCGAGGCCCGTTATCGGGTTTATCTTGAGGTCATCCGCGGGTCGGCGGCGCGTGAAGAATGTTCGCTCCTCGATGTCGGCTGCGGAACCGCGCGCTTACTCGATCTGATCAAGTCGTTAGGTCGAGACGAGATTAGCTATCGGGGCGTCGACTTGTCGCCGAAGCTGCTTGAGGCAGCGCGAAAGAAACATCCCGGAGCCGACTTTATTTTGGGTGATCCTTTTGATCTCGAGGAAATTTGGTCGGCCCGGCCAGACTACGTGGTCTTTGGTGGGATCTTCACCTCTCGTCTCCAGATGAGCGTCGCAGAAATGACCGATTACATGCTGCGGATGCTCAGCCTCGCCTTCACGCACTGTCGCCGGGGGGTGGTCTTTGACGTCATATCGGCTCATGTCGATTGGCAGCGCGACGACCTTTTTCACGTTTCCTTCGATCAGATGGCGGACCTAATGCAGGCCAACCTCAACCGTAACTACGTCTTCCGCGCGGACTACGGCCGCTATGAGTATGCGGTTTACGTCTATAAGTAGAACGGGGCCAGGAAGGCGCTCGAATTGTAGCTATTTTTTTGGCTGTTGATCGTTAGCCCACCATTCTGCGAGACGGTTTTCCGGGACAACCCGGCCTTCAGCGAGGAGAATCTCGGCGGCCTGTGGGCCAGGAAACTGCTTTTCGTACTCCTCGTGCAGCCGACCCGATTGAAAGAGCTCAATCCATCTCCGCCATTGCCAACCCGTGCTTGGAGCCAGCTCCGGGTTCTTCGCGAAATACTCCATCCCCAGCTCGATCTTTTCCTGGAAGGCCCCGTAGCTGCGCATCGGGAGGTGGAGCACCTCAAGTGAGGTACTTGGAACAAGATTCTTCACGGCTCCGACGACATCGTGATCGCCGTTTGTAGCCGTTAGGCCGCTTTGCGCTCGAATCATTACCTTGGGCGGAAGGCGCGAGAAAATCCAGGGGGACGATAGCGGAGCGGAAGCATTCGCCTCTCTGGCATCTGTCTTAACGACCTTGAGAGTCAGATGGGTCAGGTAGTGTTCGCGGGCTGAGACCGGTCCAAGGCCAGTAAGATTGGCGCGCGGCACAGCGATCGCTTCCACTCCGCGCGCCGCTTCCTGAGTGAGCATGTCTTTCAGGTTTTCCGGGCCCGTCAGGAATTCGTCGGGATCAAGAAACGAAACCCAATCCGCCGCGCCCTCTTTGCGAATCGTTCCCAAAATCGCATTCGATGGGTTGTAACTGGCGAGGTGGTGGGTGGGCAAGGGAACTCGCTCGACCTGATCCGCGTCGAGGAAAGGGCGAAGCCGGTCGAGCGTGCTGTCATCGGAGCCGTAGTCGGCGACAAAAATTTTGTCGACACCAAGGCTGAGATGGTAGTCGCAGAACTCCGTGACCAAATCGGCCACGTTATACATTCCAGTGATGATCGCCCAGCGCATTGCCCGTCGCGGCCCGTGTCTCGAGACCTCTCAGGGTATATAGGCGCCGGAATATTCAATCCGCAAGCTCCGGCCGCGTACTTCCGCGGGAATACGTCAAATTGCCACCATGGCTGTTGTCGCAGCTCTATGGGTGTCGACAGCACATGCCTCAGGGCGACTCGCGCGTGAGAGCCTTCCTGTTCCTCGCCGCGGGACCTGCGCCTCTGCCGTACTTCATCCACACCAGACGGCCGTATTCGTTTCTGAATGTTCGTCCGGGGCGATGAGTGATCGCGGGGAGCTGTTGCGTCCATTTGGCGTAGTCTTTGTGGGGAATCAGCAGCCAGCCACCGGCCTGAGAACGGGCCGCAAAGCGCTCGAAGTATTTCCTGATCCGATGCCGACGCGAAACCAGCGCGTAGAAATTCCAAGCGGGTTGGAGCGGGAGAAAAGCGGGATGCTCGGATCGCAACACGGGGGTTCCGTTAGCATCCTTGAAAGGAATCCACCCCAGCAGCTGAATTCCCAGAGTGTTGATCGGTTCGTCGGGCTTCACCCCAGCCAGCTCGAGAAGTTCCCGCACCTCTTTCGGTTCCTCTAGAACCAAGACCGAATCGACATGTCCCACGCGGGCGAAGAGTGATATCGATCCTCGAAAGAAGTTCACCAGCCCGTAATCAGAGGCGAGCGGCGCAAACAGCACCATCGCGAAGAACGGAACCACCATCGCGCGCAGCAGTCGTTGCTCAGAGCCCAGTTCGCTTGAGCGCTTGAGCGCAACAAGCATGACGCCCAGAGAACAACAGATGACCGGTGCGAGGTTGGCACATGATGTCACATGGCTGTGTCCCACGACATAGCTGTGCGCAGACCAGAGCGCAGCCCAAGCCGCCACGCAGGTGGCCAACGTGGCAACAGAGACTCGCGGCGACCGCAAACAGCACGCCACGCCGACCGCAAGAACACAGAAGGCAGCTAACGGAACCAATGCGTTTGGTCCAAGAGGTAATCCACTGAACCCGCCAGCGAACGCCAATGATGCGTCGAAGAACGCAACCGGATCAGGCAGATGCCCTAGCCCAATGACATACCAACCGATGATCACAAGGAGTGCGGTAACCAGCAAAGCCCCCGGAAGAAGAAGGCCCGCCATCGCATCCGCCAGGAAAGCAGGGATTCCCCGTCGAGTCACAGTCAGAAAACCTCCGGAGGCATCGATGCGCAGCAAGACCGCGACCGGGAGCCAAATAGCTGTACAGTAAGTAAGGCTCTCCGATGACCAAAGGCTTCCCAGCACCCACACGATAGAACCGGCAAAAACAAGTCGACTCCGCTTTGAAGGAGGTCGCGAGGTGATCCAGAGCACCATCGCAAGCAGTGCATAGCACCAAAAGAAGCGAAAGGCGCCGACGCTGGGCCACATTTGAACCCCGGACAGATTGTAAACTTTGCCGGGAACGAGGAAGACGGCAAAGGCTACGACGACGAAGCAGAAGACACGGTGCGGGAGGCCTACACCGGTTGAGCGCAGGACCGCGTAGAGTATGCATGCCGCCCCTAGCAGGAGCGCGGCATTGACGAGGTAGAATGCCTGCCAGGTCGATGCCACTGGAAAAAAGGCAATTGCCAGAGTGCTAAGGAACCCGTACTGCGCGTACGCGTCCCAAAGCAACCAACTACCCGAACGCACAAGTTCTGCAGGACCGACGAAGCAGCCCCAATGAGCGTAGGCACCCTCCGCCGCCAAGGGCAGCGGATTGGTGGCCATGGCAGCGAAAACCAAAATGGCGAGGGCGTCACAGCCACGAGAGACCCAAAGCCGTCGCGCCGAGATGGTCGAGACCCCATTCTGAACGGGCCGCAGCGCAAAAGCCGTCAACACCACACATCCAAGAAAAGCCAGCACTCTCCAAACCGAACGCATGACGACTGCGTCGAGCCGCGCCCAGTAGATGAACTCGCCCGCCAATGTCCAAAGCAGAACCATAACCATCACAACCGGGAGCACCGGAATCCACGTCGAGAGAACCCGGGGCGACGCCCAACCAAATGGGTTGCGCACTGGCCTTCCCGACCCAAACCACAGCACCAGGCCGTGCACGAGAGCTGCTATCAGGGCGAACTTCTGAAACCTGAGGAACACAAAGACGCAGCCTGCGACGAGCAGCCCTGCTGCAAGTGCAAATTGCGTAATACGGACAAAACCGACCTTAACTGCCGCACGGCGGGAAAGGAGCACGAATCCGATCAGCGCCATCGGAAAGACCATGCCCAGAAGCACGTAAGCGAGCAGTTCGACGCCCTCGCGATCCAGGCCGGGCCAGGCCAGCGCGAAGACCGGTACGAGCAGGGCGAGACCACCGACCCAGAGGGTGTTGTTCAGTGATGGCGCCAGAAGCCCCCATTGTTCAGATACTTTTTCAGACATCGCTGCAGATCGCTCAGCCACGCTTGCGCAATTGCAGAAAGATTTGTCCCGCGAAGCGTGATTTCACCGGCTGGCCGGTGTCGTAGTCCACAAAGACGAAGCGATCAATCTCGAATCCCGCAGCCGCAGCCAGCCGCTTCAATTCGCGCGGCGAGAAGATGTAGACATACGAGACAGCGTCGGGCGCGTTCTTCGCCGGCAAAGGGAAGTTCCATCGTTCGCCGCTCTCCCTCAGCAGACCGAGCAGCCAATTTCGCCGCGCCACCCGCCAGCCATAGGCCCGCGTGTTTTCGCGGTTGTTGCAATCTACAAAGAGAAGTCCGTTCGGACGCAATGCCCGATGAATATTGGCTAGCGCGCGCAATCTGGCTTCCGGTGTGGGAATGTGGCCGAGCACATTCCACAGGATTAGCGCAGCGTCGAACCGCGCTTCGCCCAACTGCGCCATTGTCGCTTCGGACGTGATGTCGCCTTCGATGACTTGCTCAAAGTTTTTCGTCTCGACCCGGGAGAGCATCGCCGGGCTGCTGTCCAGCAGCGTCACGCGGCTGATGCCGGCATCGTGCGCCAACCGTTTTGAGCGAACGCCATCCGCTCCCCCCACATCCAGTAAAGACAGGCCAGGCCGCAGGCTCTCGGCAATCAATCGGTCAATGCCGGCCAGATAGGCGGTGCGGCTTTGCGAGATTTGGCGGTACTCGGCTGAGAGCTGATCGTAATATTCGCTGGAACTGATGATGCGCACTGGTGACTTCGCCTGGTTGGATCTCCTGAGAGAATCGGTTACACATTATCCCACCTCTTCCGCGATTTTCTAGACGACTGGCTGATAAAGCGGTATCAAGGCCAAGAATGAGTCGTATCCCGATTAACGAAATCGTCGGAGTCGCAGTTCTTGAACTCGTGCGCCGGGCGGGAGGACGTATAGACAAAGTCAAACTAGGTAATGGGACTTCGTTTATTGAAGCGGCAATGGTGCCAGATGTCTATTACATGCCCAGCGCGTTAGCAGCGGGCCAGAGCGTGCAAATCGTTGGCCGTCACCAGATGCCGCTGGAAGCGGTATTCGACGATTTTACTCCACGCTATGTCCGCCAAGAGCTACTAAAGCGGAGTCTCACAGAGCTGCCGGATGCCGAAGAAACAATAGATGGCACCGTTTGCATTTTGGGCAACGTCTTCTCGCGTAACTTCTGTCATTGGCACGAGGAAATGATGAAAGCGATCGTCCTTGAGAGGATCGGCTATGAGTGTAATTACGTCATTGCAGAGTTGCCGGCATTCGCGAAAGAACTGCTCGGCCTGATTGGCATAGCGCCGGAGCGAATCTTGGAGGTCCGGCAGCCGACTCGTTTTCGAACCGCACTCTTCACCACGCCGGTCAGCTATCGCAACCTCGCGGAGTATCCGGGGGTGCTGCACGGGCTGCGGGAGAAACTCCTTGCAGCTGACCGGGGGGGCAGGCCGGAGGTCGGACCACGTTTGTGGCTTGACCGCGGCAAGCAAACCCGCCTCGGTCGCAAGCTAGTCAATGAAGAAGAGGTCTGCAAAATGTTGGACCGTTACAGTTTCGAGCGTGTTGACATGGGTTCCCTGTCAGTAACGAGCCAAATCGCCATTTCTCGGAATGCTCGAGTCATCAGCGGACTGCACGGTGCTCAATTCGTCCATAGCCAGCTAATGAATCCACGCTCTTGGGTTATCGAATGTTTCTCGCCTAAGTATCTCAATCCGACCTACACGGAGATTTACCGGGTGTTGCAGCATTCATACGCGCAAATTACAAGCATGAACACTCCGCTATTTCCTTACCCGCACGGAAGCGACGTGCTCGTCGATTGTCAGCAGCTTGACCTCGCGCTGCGTGCCGCTACAGAAAATCTGACCCACGCTTAAGCGTCGAGATGTCACCGGAAACAAGAAGTGTTGTTCCTGACTGCGTTGACCCGGTCTCACCGACCACCCCCAGCGCCATTTCACCCGGCGAAAGGCGAGACCTCCCGATTGGGATCGGCCCGTCTGGCTCCCTTAGCAAATTAGATCTTTGACCAAAGCCTTCTCTTCCTTCAACTCGGCGACGGAGGCGTCGATCTTGGAACGGCTGAATTCATTCACCGGCACGTCCTGCACAATCTCCCATTTCCCGCCGCTGGCGCGGATCGGGAATGAACTGATTAGGTCCTTTTCCACGCCGTAGCTGCCGTCGGAACAAACCGCCACGCTGTGCCAATCGCCGCTCTTCGTCTCACTCGTTAGGTTACGCACGGAGTCGGCCACCGCGTTTGCGGCCGAGGCGGCAGAGGAAGAACCGCGCGCCTTAATGATGGCCGCGCCGCGCTGTTGCACCGCGGGAATGAAAGTCTCCTTCAGCCATTTCTCGTCATTGATTGCTTTGTCGGCATTCTGGCCGTTGATCTTCGCATTGTAGAAATCGGGATACTGGGTCGCGGAATGGTTGCCCCAGATCGTCATGTTGCTGACCGCGGTGATATCGACCCCTGCCTTCTGCGCGAGCTGCGCTTTGCCGCGATTTTCGTCCAGCCGTGTCATGGCAAACCAGCGCTCGCGCGGGATCGACTTCGCGTTATTCATCGCGATCAGGCAATTGGTGTTGCAGGGGTTTCCAACCACCAGGACGCGAACATCGGAGGCGGCATTTTTTTCAATCGCCTTCCCCTGGCCGATAAAAATCTTCCCGTTGATGCCTAACAAATCGCCCCGCTCCATCCCGGCCTTGCGCGGGACGCTGCCGACGAGGAGCGCCCAGTTCACATCGCGAAAGCCTTCGTCGAGCTCGGCCGTGGGCGTGATGCCCTTGAGCAGCGGAAAAGCGCAATCGTGCAACTCCATGACCACGCCGTCGAGCGCGCCGAGCGCGGGCGGGATTTCGATCAGCGACAGGTGGACCGGCTGGTCCGGCCCAAACATGGATCCCGAGGCAATGCGAAAGAGGAGCGAATAGCCGATCTGGCCAGCGGCGCCGGTGACGGCGACTTTGATGGGTGAATTCATCCTCTCCCTCTAGCCGCAGTTTAGAGCCTTGTCATCCTAAGCAGAGCGGGTCCGCCCTGTCTTCTCCAGGAGGCTGCGGACGAGACGAAGCTGGTGCTGGAGGGCGTGGCCCCGGCCCAGTTTGCCGACCGTCGTATGCAGCCGCCGCGTCCAATTTGAACCGCTCGCAGTGCCGGGGACGTTGAAGCGTTCTTTCCGACCGAGCAGATCGGTAATCATGATGAGCGCGATCCAGGATTCGCTCCGGAAAAGGGCCTCGAAAATCGCCGGGTAAAATTCACGCAGGTAATCGCTCGACTCGTTAGGGGGAGAGATTCCGGCAAACTCTGCCATCTTCGCCAGGTCGTGGCGGGCCTGTTCGGGCGCGTCCGGCTTCTCGAAGGCCGATTCCCAGAGGGCGCGAACCGGCTTGTGATCGTGAGTCGCGAAAGTGGCGACAGATGCGCGCTCGTAGGCGCTGCCCGGGATGGAACGATTGTCGGGATAGTTCTCCCACTGTGGAATCTTGAAGCCGGCAATGCCTAACGAACGCAAACTCGGCCGGGTGTAGTCGGGCACGGTCCCGAGATCCTCGCCCACAAGCCGATTCGCGCCCGCTTCCTCGAGCACCACGCGCAGATATTCTTCGCCTTCACGCCGGTTCGCTTCGCCGTTCTCCCAGCTCCGGTCGTCGCGCGGAGAGAAGTGCGGTTCGCGGCCGCCGGTGCGGGCGCGCATCTCGTCCCAGTTCAACGGCAGGAACTCCGCATTCTCCTGCGGGCGCCAGGGAAAGGCATAGATGCGATAAAACCCGAGGACGTGGTCGATCCGAAAGAGGTGAAAAATTTCCCGCACGCCGTGGACGCGCTGGCGCCACCAATCGAAGCCGTGGCTCCGCATCACGTCCCAGCGATAAAGCGGGATGCCCCAGTTCTGTCCCCACTTCTGGGTAAACTCATCGTCCTTGAAATACGGCTCCGGCGGCGCGCCCCCCGACCAGTCGAGCGCAAAGCGCTCCGGATGCACAAAGACGTCGGCGCTGTAATAGCTGACCCCAAACGGAATGTCGCCCATCAGCGCGACGCCCTGCCTTTCGGCGCAGGATTTCACTTCGCGCCATTGCCGGTGGGCGATCCATTGCACGTAGTCGTGAAAGGCCCGGCGCTCTTCGAGGGGGGCACGCTCCTCCTCGCCTAACGAATCGAACCAGGGGCGCGCGGTCTCGATGTTGGAGTGTTCCGGCTGCCACACATCCCAGGTCTCGCGCTCGCCGTTGAGCTCCATCAGGACGCGGAACAGGGTGTAATCGGCCAGCCACGATTTTTCTTTCTCGCAAAAGGCGACGAAGTCGGGGTTGGCCTCGGCGCGGGCGCGAAAAGCCGCAAAGGCGCGCTCGAGGAGCTTTCGCTTCAACGGTTTTACGATTTCGTATTTCACGCTCCCCCGGCAAAGCGCGGCGAGATCAATTCCCGCGGTCACTTCGGTGAATGCTTCCTCGGACAAATCCTCCGGACTGCCCGGCGTGAGGTGGAGCGTGGTCGGTTCGATCGCGCGCGAACTGATCGCGTTGTAGGGACTGTTGTCGCCGCCGGTCTCATTGATCGGGAGGAGTTGCACGAGACGGAACCCGTGGGCGCGTGACCAATCGATAAATTGCCGCAAGGCGGCGACGTCGCCGACGCCGAGATCGTCCTCGGTGCGGAGGGCAAAAAGGGGGGCGAGAACGCCGGCGATCTTGTCGTTAGGCGAGAGGTTCATCGGGAATGTTTCGGGGGCGAGGTCTCAGCGCCGCCGCACGTTCCAGTCTTCGACCAGCGTGGTAGGAATTTCCTTCAGGAAACGCGAAGGGCGCTGGAACATGTCGCCGTAACCGGCGTTCAAACGCATGTGCGGGTAGGTCAGATACAGCTCGTCGCGAGCGCGAGTGACGGCGACGTAGAAGAGACGCCGTTCTTCCTCGATCGCCTCGCGGGTGTCGAGCGAGCGCGTGCTCGGGAACATCCCGTCGGTCAGCCAGATAACGAAGACGGCGTAGAACTCGAGGCCCTTGGCCTGGTGAACGGAGGAGAGATTCACCGCCTCGGTGTCGCCTGCCTGGTTCACCGCCGGCTCCGCATCGACATTGCTGATGAGCGCGAGCTGGGAAAGAAATTCGTGGATGTCCTTAAACTGACGCGCGAAGCCGGCCAACTGATTGAGGTCTTCCTTGCGCAGGTCGTAGTTGGCGAAAGTGGCTTTGGCGTAGTCATCGTAAACCGCCTCCACGATCGACATGATCATTTCGGTCGGTTGCCTGGGGGTCCCGTTAGGCGCGATTTCATCCAGGGTGTCGACCAGTTGCTGCCAGGATCGTTTGGCGCGGGCACCGACCGACATCGGAAGGAGGCGCTCGCTCCAGGTAACGATGACCGCGTCTTTGCTGAGCGATTCCTCCCAGCTCTTCCAAAGGTTTTCCGCGCTCTTGTGGCCGATGCCGGGAAGGAGGCGAACCATGCGCTTGAAGGCGACCTCGTCTCGCGGGTTGGCGACGAAGCGGATAAAGGCGGCGACGTCCTTGATGTGCGCCTGCTCGAAGAACCGAATCCCGCTCGTGATTTGATAAGGAATGCCGCGGCGCGAAAGCTCGAGCTGCAACTCGACCGCGTGATAATGCGACCGGTAGAGGACCGCGATTTCGTTAAGCTCGATCCCTTCGTCGCGCAATTCGAGAATGCGCTGGGCGATGAAGAGCGCCTGCTCACCGCCATCGTTTAGAGCCACCATGGCGGGTCGCGCCTGTTTCGTTAGGCGAGTCGAGCTCAGCTGTTTCCGAAACTGCTGGGTGTTGGCGGCGATGGCGGCGTTCGCCACCTGCAGGATCTCGGGCACGCTCCGGTAGTTGAGCTCGATCTTGAAAACCTGCGCCATCGGATAGCGCCGCGGGAAAGCGAGAATGTTTTGGAAATTCGCCCCGCGCCAGGAGTAAATCGACTGCGCGTCGTCGCCCACCACCATGACGTTTTGATGCTCGGCCGCGAGCAGATCGATGAAGTCGGCCTGGATCTTGTTCGTGTCCTGGTATTCGTCGACGAGGATGAATTGAAATTGCCGCCGGTAAAAGGAGGCAATCTCCTCGTGCTCTTTCAGCATCCGGAGCGTTTTCTCGAGCAGGTCGTCGAAGTCGAGCGAGTTGGTCGATTTCTTGCGCTTCTCGTAGCGCACATGGACCGCTTTGATTTCCTCGAGCAGCGGCAGGAAATAGGGAAACTTTTCCGCGAGCAATTCCTCGATCGGCCGCTCGGTATTGACGACAAAGCTGAAGATGTCGGCCAGCACATCGCCTTTCGGAAAACGGATTTCCTTCGGATCGATCCCGCTGCTCGCGACGACGGAGTTGAGCAAATCCTTCTGGTCTTCGCGATCCATGATGGTGAACCCGCTGGTGTAGCCAAGCGCGCTCCCATGGCGGCGCAGCATCCGGTTGCCGATGGAATGGAAGGTCCCGCCCCAGAGTCCGCTTGCGTCCAGCGGGAGGAGGTTGGCGACGCGGTCGAGCATCTGGCGCGCGGCTTTGTTCGTGAAAGTAAGGAGGAGGATGTTGCGCGGATCGACGCCGTTTTCGAGCAGGTAGGCAACCCGATAAGTGAGGGTGCGGGTCTTGCCCGACCCCGCGCCGGCAATGACGAGGAGCGGCCCGGGTGGCGCGGTCACGGCGGCGTACTGCTGCTCGTTCAGCTCGGCCGCGTAATCGATGCTGATGGTAGCGGCAGAGTGGGGGCGCTGGAGCGTGTATTCGCGGGACATCGGGCGATTACGCTGCTGCGGCGGTGTCGCGTCTTCAACGAAAAGTTTTGCTCCGATCCGCCGGGGGATTCGTTAGGCTGGAGGCGGCCGCGCCCGCTGCCCCCAGTGGACAGTCACCGTCTCGCCTCGGAAGGAATGAGCGGGCGGCGAGACAACGCGGGTGGTCTTCGCCCTGATCGCCGCCCTTCCCCGCGCCCGGTCAACGCAAATTCCAAGGCGGAACGGCGCGTGGCAAGCTTAGTGCTTATTGCATTTATAGAAATTATGGGAGTGCTGGTGGCTCCGCTTCACCTTATGAAAATCCTAAACCGCGACCGCGCTGATTTCCTTGTCATCGATGACGACCCGTCGATTACCCGATTCCTCGCCGCCTATCTGAAACAAAAAGGCCACACCTGCGCCACCCTGGAGGAGGGTTTCCAGACCGCCGCCTGGCTCGAGGTTCACGACTGTGAAGTGGTCGTGGTCGACCTCAACATGCCAAAAGTCGACGGCATCTCGCTCATCACCTACATCCGCGAGATCCAGCCCGGCCTGCCGATCATTGTTTTCACCGGCGTCGGCTACGAGGAGGAAAAAATGCACGCCGCCCTCCGCGCCGGCGCGAACGGCTACGTGAGCAAGAATCTTCCCGTCGAACAGCTTTACTGCGTCCTTTCCCGCGTCCTCGCGACCTGCCGGCAACGCGCCCGTCACGAATCTCTCGGCGCGACCCGGCCCGCCCTGCTCGGCACCGCCTAACGAGGCCGGGCGTCGCGCAACAGCTCGCGCAACCCTTCCGGGGAAACGGTTTCGGCGCCACTGGCGCTCGCCGTTTCCTGCTCGAGATAATCCCCAGTCGCGACGATGAGCCGGTAACGCCCGGAGTATTTGCTCGCCAGCCGCTCGATGATCGAGTCGGCCGTTTGCCCGGCACGCGAATAAAAAACCTGAATCTCGCCCGGCACCGCCTCGTGCGAGACCGCGGTGCCGCGGCCGTCGAAAACGACGACCACGTGGATCCCGGTCCAATCCTGGAAATCGCGCAGTTGGCGGGTCAACGCCTCGCGCGCGAGGGAGGTCCGGCGTTCGTGCAGGGTTCGGAGTTCCGGCCAGGCAAAGATGATGCTGTGGCCGTCGACCAAAAGATATTGCGGCCGCACCGCTCAGGATAAGGCGGTCGCCCGGCCAGGATCAACTCGCGGCAGCGGGGGCGCTTTTGGCCGCGCTCGCAGTCGTTTTCTTGGCCCGCGATTTCGCCGCTGGCCGGCGCGGAGCTTTGGCCGCTGCCCGTTTGCGTTCCACGTAAGCTTTCCGGCGCTTCCGCTTAACTTTGACTCGGTGTTGTTGGCCCATGAGGCAGTTGCTATAAGGCGGAAGCGCCCACGGCGCAATTTCGAATCACGCCGCAGAAGTCCCGCAAAAAATAGATCTTTTTTTCGGAACCGAGAAAAAATTGGCCAAATGGATGTTGCTTTTGACCGGCGCGACCGACTACAAACTCTGCCTTACTTCTGTGTCCACTATCGCATTACCTCAGCCACTCGCCGCCATGCCCAAGATCTTAATCGGGATTTCCATCCTCTTGATGACGTTGTGCCTCGTCTTCGGATTCTTGAACACGAACAAGGTGAAGGGTCTGCGGAACGAATTGGCCTCGACCATATCTCAGCGCGACGTCTCGAACAACGCGCGGACCGCGAACGAGAAGAAATTGAAAGCGAAAGAGGCCGCTCTTGCCGCCGAGCAAAGCAAGGCGACCGCGGCCGAGGCGAAAGCGACCGCGGCCGAAGCCGACCTGAGCAAGGCGCAGAACGAAAAGGCCGAGCTTGAAGCCAAAGCCCAGGCGAACGACACCCGCATCAAGGAACTCGAGGGCCAGGTGGCCGCCGCCACCGTCGCCGGGGTGCCGGGAATGGAGGGCGCTGTTTCGCCTAACGAGATGAAAGCGATGCTGGACGACGCCAAGAGCCAGCTGGAAGCGGCCGAGCAGGAAAAGGCCCTCCTCGCCGACAAGGTACAGATGGCCCAGGACAAGGTGACCGAGATGGAAGCTGACAAAAAGCGGCGCGAGTCGGGAGTGAACGCGGCCGGCGTGAACGGCGTCGTGCTGGCGGTAAACCAGGCCTACAATTTCGTTGTGCTCGACCTGGGCGACCGGCAGGGAGTCGTCCCAAATTCCGAGATGCTCGTCATGCGCCAGGGGGCGCTCATCGGCAAGATCCGCATCTCCTCAGTTGAACCGACCACTTCGATAGGCGATATCTTGAGCAACACCATGGCGCGCGGCGTTCAGGTGCTGCCCGGAGATCACGTCGTATATGCTGGAAATACCCGTCCGTAGATTACTCAACCTTTGCCTGTCCATCTCCCTCGCCGGAGTGGCGCTGACGCTTTTCGCTTCCTGTGCGACGCAGAAAACGCGGACCGCATTGATCAGCGATCCTGACGCCCAAAAGGAATCGGCTATTCCCTGGAACAAGCCGGCAAAATGGGAAACCGGCGCGAATGTGCCGGGCGGCCTCGGCGGCAGCGGCACGGGGGCCGGATTCGGCGGCGGCGGGTTCGAGAACTAACGGCACCCGCGCCCCGTCGCGTCCTTCAAATCCAAAAGCCCGCCGGGATAATCGCATCCTTCGGCACCACCACGATCCCGTCGCGGATGTAGTAATTTCCCGCGTCGAGATTGGACTCTTTGCCTTCCGGCGTGATCACGACGCCGTCACCGATGCGCGCGTTCTTGTCGATAATCGCGCGATCGATCACGCAATTGCGCCCAATCCCGATCGGCGGCGTGTCGGCGGATGGCGCCGGAGCCGCGCCCTCGAAATGGTCGCCCCCCATGATCACGCTGTTCCGGATCGTCGCCCCGCTCCGGATGATGCTGCGCACCCCGATCACGCTCCGCTCGATGTGCGCGTCGGAAATAATGCAGCCATCCGAGATGATCGCCTGGCGCAGGGTCGCGCCATTGATTTTGCTTCCCGGCAGGAAACGCGGGTGGGTGTAGATCGGCGCCGTCGCCTCGAAGAAGCTGTACTGCGGCTTCTGGTTCGTCAGATCGAGATTCGCCTCGTAAAAGGCGCGAATCGTCCCGATGTCTTCCCAGTAGCCCTGGAAAATGTAGGAATTCACGTGACGATCCACGATCGCCTTCGGAATGACATGTTTCCCGAAGTCGTCGAGATCGCTGTCGAGGCAATCGACCAGGACTTGGCGATTGAAAACGTAGATGCCCATGGAGGCTTCAAAGAGCTCATCTTCGGCCTTGCTCCCGATCGATTCGAGAAGTTGCCGGTCGAGCTTCAGCTCGTCGAGCAGCGCGGCCTCCTTCGGCTTTTCCTCAAAGCGCGTGATCCGGTGTTCCGGCCGGCTCAGCATGATCCCGAACTCCGACGCCGCGGCGCGCTGCACCGGAGTGGTCGCGAGGGTGATCTCGGCACCCGAGCGAATGTGCTGATGAAGCAGCGTCCGGAAATCCATCCGGTAAAGCTGGTCCCCGCTCAGGATGAGGAAATAATCGTACGGTTGCTCGAGGAAATAACGCAGGTTCTGGCGGACCGCGTCGGCCGTGCCCTGATACCATTGCGCCCCCTCGGGCGTCTGCTGGGCGGCGAGGATGTCGACAAAACTGCGCGAGAAATTATCGAACTTGTAGCTCGCCTGGATGTGCCGGTGAAGCGACATGCTGTTGAACTGCGTTAACACGTAGATCGAGCGCAGCCCCGAGTTCAGGCAATTGCTGATCGGGATATCGACCAAACGATATTTGCCGCCTAACGGCACCGCCGGCTTGGAGCGGTCCTTGGTCAGCGGAAACAAACGCGTCCCGGCGCCGCCTCCCATGATGATGGAGAGGGTGCGTTGAGTCGTGCCGGGCGGTAAAGCAGGTGTTTGAGGCATGCGAAGACGGCAACTTAAGCCAATTCACGCGGCGGATTCACGATTTTTGTTTCCCCGTCTGCACCCTCCTTGCGCCGGGTGGGCGTCGGTGTCACCCTTCCGCCCTAACTTATGTGCGGCATTGTCGGATACGTCGGTCGAGCAGAAGCGGGCCCCATCCTCCTGGATGGACTCCGCCGGCTGGAATATCGCGGCTACGATTCCGCCGGGGTCGCGATCGTCGATGGCGATCAGATCGCGACGCGCAAATGCGCCGGCCGCATTGCCGGTCTCTCGAAATTAATGACGGAAAATCCCGCCACCGGCACCTACGGCATCAGCCACACGCGCTGGGCCACCCACGGCAAACCAACGGATCAGAATGCCCATCCGCACTTCGACGAGAGCGGCAAACTCGCCCTCGTCCACAACGGCGTGATCGAAAATTACGCCCAGATTCGCGAGACCCTGCTCCAGGAGGGCGAGCATCATTTCAAATCGGAGACCGACACCGAAGTGCTGGCGCATCTGGTCGGAAAAATTTACGCCGAATCCGCCAAGGGCGTGACCGATCCGCAGCGCCACAAGGCTCTTCTCGTGGAAGCGCTCCGCAGCGCACTGCAGCAGGTCATCGGTACCTACGGCATCGCCATGGTGCATGCCGATATTCCCGATTTCATCGTCGGCGCGCGCCGCGGCAGTCCGCTCGTTCTCGGCGTTGGGAAGGACGAAAATTTTCTCGCCAGCGACGTGAGCGCGATCGTCGCCTACACCCGCGACGCGGTTTACCTGAACGACTTCGATCTCGTCGCGGTCGAGCGCGACAAATTCGAGATCAGCTCGCTCGCCGGCGAGCGCGGCCATCATTCCATCAGCAAAGTCGAGTTCACCGCCGAGGACATCAAGAAAGGCGACTACCCCCACTACATGCTGAAGGAGATCTTCGAGCAGCCCGGTTCGGTCCGCGACGCCATGCGCGGCCGGCTCAGTCTCGAGGAATGCACGGCAAAGTTAGGCGGGCTGAACATGACCCCGGAACAACTCCGCGATGTCGGCCGGATCGTCCTGACCGGCTGCGGAACCGCGCTCCACGCCGGGATGGTGGGCGAGTACCTGATCGAACAGCTCGCCCAAGTCCCGACGGAAGTGGAATACGCCAGCGAATTTCGCCATCGCAATACGCCCATGATCCGCGACACCCTCGTCTTCGCGATCAGCCAGAGCGGGGAAACGGCCGACACGTTAGGCGCGCTCCGTGAGAGCCAGCGCAAGGGCTATCGCACGCTCGGTGTCTGCAACAACGTCGCGAGCACGATCGCGCGCGAAAGCGACGGCGGCGTCTACATGCACGCCGGGCCGGAGATCGGCGTGGCCGCGACCAAATCGTTCACTTCCCAGGTCGTGATCATGACCCTGATCGGCCTCTTGTTAGGCCGGATGCGGCATCTTTCGACCGCGGAAGGCACCGCCCTGATCGAGGCGCTCGAGGCGCTCCCGGAAAAGATCGAGCGGCTGCTTAAGACCACCGACCAGATTAAGGCAGTCGCCGAAAAATATGTCGACGCGACGGGGATGCTCTTCTTCGGCCGGCAACTCAATTTCCCCATCGCGCTCGAAGCAGCGCTGAAGCTGAAAGAGATCACCTATCTTTATGCCGAGGGTCATCCGAGCGCGGAACTCAAGCACGGTATCATTGCGCTCGTGAAACCGGAGTTGCCCTCGGTTTTCATCGCGCCGGACGACGCCGTTTTTTCCAAGAATCTGAACAACATCGAGCAGGTGCGCGCGCGGAAGGGCCCGATCATCGCGGTCACGACCGAGAGCGGCGCGGCCAAGTTGAAAGGCATCGCCGACGATCTCATCCTCGTCCCCGACGCCCCGGATGTCGTGATGCCGGTCCTGACCGTCATCCCGCTCCAGCTTTTCGCCTACCACCTCGCGGTCGCCCTCGGGCGCGACGTCGACAAGCCGCGCAATCTGGCGAAAAGCGTGACGGTGGAATAGCCGCGAATCAGTGTCCCCCGGGCCCGGCGCCTTTGACTCCGACCCGCGCGAGGTACTCCTCCACGCTTAGGAGATTGTTCGCGCCCCGCTGCACGATCTTGAGCAGCGTGTCCATCGAGGAAACTTCCTCGAGTTGCTCGGTCAGGAACCATTGCAGGAAATTATTCGTGATGAAGTCGTTCTTCGAGCGCGCCAATTCCACCAACGCGTTGATCTGGTGCGTCACTTCGATCTCCTGGTCGAGCGAAAGCTGGATCGCTTCCTCGGCCGTCCGGAAAGTCGGCTGCGGCGCGGCGATCGCCGGAATCACGGGCTGGGCGCCGGTATCGATGACGTATTTGAGGAAGCGCATCGCGTGATCGTTTTCCTCGGCCGCCTGGCGAAAGAAATGTTCCGCCAACTGCGGGAGCGCCTCGACCGAGAAGTAGGCGGCGATGGCGACGTATTGCATGGCCGCGCCAAATTCATTGCCAATCTGTGTGTTAATTGCGTCGACGACTTTCTCGTTTGCCAGCATGGGAATGTCCTCCGGTTAATTTTTTAACGACGACGCCGGGCGCGCGAAGCGCCACAATCGTCGCTGCTTAACATGGACGCGGAATCCTTTGCCGCCAGCGTTAACCAACGGATCGCTACGCCTGGCAAGACAGCGCGCGACTTGTCAGGCGATCAGCCCCGCTTGCCCGCGAACATCCGGTAGATGAGCAGAAGCACCATCGCGCCGATGACCGAGGCGATGAAACCCGCCGGCTGCCCGGGTTCATACCAATTCAAGACGCGGCCGAGATAACCGGCCACAAACGCGCCCGCGATGCCGAGTAGAATGGTGATGATGCAGCCGCCGGGATCGCGTCCAGGCATGAGAAGTTTGGCGATTGCACCGACAACGAGCCCGATAACGAGGGTCCAGAGAATAGCGCTCATGATTTGATGCTAGGAATCGGCCGCGGCATAGGCAACGGTTTTATGCCGTTACAACTCGACCACTTGCGCGCTGTGAATGTCGTCGCTTTGCGCGATCTCGGCGAAGAGCTCGGGGGGCGGCGCGGTGTCGAGATTAAGCACGGTGAGGGCGCGGCCGCCGGCCTGGTTCCGGCTCAGCGACATGGTCGCGATGTTGACCCCGTGCGCGCCTAACAATGTCCCGATCCGCCCGATCATGCCCGGCCGATCGGTGTTTTCGAGCACGAGGAGGACGCCGTGCGGCCGCGCTTCCACCGGGCGGTTGTTGATGCTGACAATGCGCGGGGTTGCGCCAAAAAACGCGCCGGCGACCGAAAGCGATTTGCCTTCCGCATCAACCGAAAGCTCGAGCAGATCGGTGTAATCACCCGGCGCGCTGAGGCGCGATTCGGTGACCTTGATGCCGAGCGTCTCGGCAAAAGCGGGCGCGTTGACTTCGTTGACGTCGTCGCCGCCGGCGAGATGGAGGAAGCCTTTCAGGATCGAGCGGGTGATCGCGGTGGTGTCGACCTCGTTCACTTTGCCGCTGTAGTTGATGTGCAGATTCTCCACCCGCTTCGGCGAGACTTGGGAAAGGAAGCGCCCGAGCTTTTCCCCAAAACGCAGATGCGGGCCGACGATCGCGAGCGTCTTGGCGTCGAGGTTCGGCATGTTGATCGCGTTCCGGATCGTGCCGTGGAGGAGTGCATCGCGAATGGCCTGCGCGATTTCAATTCCGACGCTCTCCTGCGCCTCCACCGTCGAGGCGCCGAGGTGCGGGGTGAGAATCAGGTTGGGAATTCCGCGCAGCGGCGAATCGGCCGGGAGCGGTTCGGTTTCGAAAACATCGAGCGCCGCGCCCGCGACCTGGCCGCTGGCCAGCGCCTCGACCAGCGCCGCTTCGTCGATCAAGCCGCCCCGCGCGCAATTGATCAGGCGGACGCCGCGTTTTGTTTTCGTTAGGCGGGCGCCGTTGAGCAGGTGGTGCGTCTCGGCCGTGAGCGGGGTGTGCAAAGTGAGGAAATCCGCCAGCGGCAGAAGCTCGTCGATTTCCTCGACCACCTCGACCTGGAGCGACCGCGCGCGTGTCGAAGAAAGATACGGATCGTAGGCCAGGACCCGCATCCCGAAAGCGATGGCGCGCCGGCTCAACTCGGAACCGATCCGGCCCATGCCGATGATGCCCAGCGTTTTGTTGTAAAGCTCGGTCCCTTCAAATTGTTTCCGGTCCCACTTGCCGGATTGCAGGTTGGAATGGGCCTGCGGGATTTTTCGCGCGACCGAAACGAGAAGCGAGAAAGCGTGCTCCGCGGTCGAAATGGTGTTGCCGCCCGGCGTATTCATCACGATGACCCCGCGCCGGGTGGCGGCTTCGACATCGACGTTATCCACCCCGACGCCAGCGCGACCGATCACTTTGAGATGCTTTCCGGCCTGCAGCACCGGCGCCGTTACTTTCGTTTGGCTGCGGACGACGATCGCGGCGAAATCGGGAATCAATTCCACGAGCTCCGCTTCGCTCTGCCCGGTGCGGACGACGACCTCGAGCGCACCGTCCGCGCCCAATTCCTCAACGCCACGCGCCGAAATGGAATCGGCGATTAAAACTTTGGGCGCACTCACGGGAATAGATCCTACAGGTCGTACAAGGCCTAGCCGAAGATCACGAGCCGAATTGATTCCGGCAGATGCTGCGCAATCTGCGTCGCGACGCTCCCCTTGAGCAAATCAGCCAGCGTGCGCCGCTGCGAGGCGCCGAGGATGATGTAATCCACGCCCAGCGTCGCCGCGAGATCGAGGATCGTGGCCGAGGCGTCCTCGCTCACGGCATAGACCGGTTGCACGCAGACACCGCGCTCTTCGCCTTCCTTGAGCATGAGCGACATGATCGCGCGCGCCTGGGCGTCGTCTTTCCATTTCGCGCTCCCGACGACGGCCGGCGCCCCAGCAAAATAAACCGCGATTTCCTTGATGTAGACGACGCAGAGGACCGCCTTGCGCAACGCGGCTTCTTCCAGGGCAAAATTCAGGACCGGGTTAATCCCGCGCGCCGCGACCATAATTTTTTGCCCCTCCTCGAGCTTCGGCCGCATCGTCTCGGGAAGGTTGGGCACCACCATGTCCGCGACTTCCCTCGTCATCGTGACCGTTTTGAGCCCGGAAAGCTTGTGCGAGTAGGCGCGCAGGGCGAGGCCGATGCCCAGGACGCAGATGGCGAAAAAGAGCGCGTCCGGTTTCGTCTTCGCGATCGTCACCTCGACGGCGAAGAGAATGAGAAAAGTCACGCCCATGAGGAGGCGTTGGTACCAGGTCAGGGTGAGCCGCTTGTTAAAGGTGCACGACCCGAGATTGACCGCGATCGCGCCGACCACGCCGATGGCGTAGAGACCGGCGAGAGCCTCGAATTTCTGCGTTACCATGAGGACGACAATCGGAATCCCGACCGCGACATAAAGCGGGATGCGGGGCACGCCGTGGCGGTTGAGCCGCGCCAGTTGCTTCGGCATTTCGCCGTCCTGCGCCATCATGTAGATGACGCCGATGAGGGCGACGACCGCGGTGTTGACCGCGCTGAAAAGAAGCAGACCGAAGACGACGCCAACGAAGATGCCGAAGGCGCTCCCGAACCACGGCGCGACGACGAGCGAGCCGTAATGTTCGCCGAGGAAACGGAGCATGTCTTCCGCGTGATTCGTCAGTTCGGGGGTGAAAACTTTCGGCATCGACAGCATCGCCCAGCCGAGGAGCGCGGTCCCGAGCACGACCTCGATTGCAACCGGGATGATCGCCTTCGTCGCCGTGCGCGTGACTTTCGGATGCTCCGGGCTCGAGCCGGGATCGAGTTTCATCACGCCGGTGATATTCGCCACCGCCTCGACGCCGCTGAGGGCGAGGATGACGCCGACAAATTGCGTCCAGGCTACGCCGACATTGGCATGCCGCGGCTCGAGGTAGGTAGTGGTCAAGTAACCGCTGCTCAAGCCGATGATGGCGAGCACCGTCAGCACGGCCGGGATGGCGAGATAAAGCGAGACGCTGCCGCTGTGTTTGGGGCCGAAGAAATTGATCGCGCCGACCACAACGATGAGGAGCATGGTGGCCATCCGCGCGTACTCGGGCGGCACGCCGAAATAGCTCACTGCCGCCCACCCGCTCAGCGCCGCGGTCACGATGAAATTCGCGATTAAAAGGAGCGCGCCGACGGAGGCGAGAAACCGGCTTTGGGAACGCGCCGCGGAATAAACGCCGCCGCCATCCGGGAAATGGGTGCAGACGATGATGTAATTGAAGCCGACGACAGCGGTCAGGGCGCAGACCGCGAGGATGAGCGGGAAGGAGGAAAACCCCGCCGCGACGAAGGCGAGGCCGATGACGTAGGCCTTGCTCGTGCCCCAGTCGCCATAAAGCAGGGCCGCGGCCCGTTTCCAGTCGACATTGCGGGGCCGATGCACACCCGGCGCTTCAATGAGAGATTCAGCCATGAGTGGTGCGAGTGGAGTTACCGATGCATCGCCACGCCGGGCAAGTAATTTCTCGGGGCGGAGGCTGTTTCCAAAAGATTACTTCGTCCGCGGCGCAGGGACGCGCCGCACTCCGAAAGCGCTCCGCGCGAAACGGGCCTACGCCGGCGAGAGGTGCGCGAGGACTTCGATTTCGGCGGTCTGCGGGAACATGTCGAACGGGGTCACGCTCTCGAGCTTGTAAGTCGGTCCGAGTTCGGCCAAGTCGCGCGCGAGCGTGGGCGGGTTGCAGGAAACGTAAAGGAGCGTGGCGACTGGATGCCGGCGCAGAATCTCGCGCACGTCCGCCCCGAGCCCGGTCGCGGGCGGGTCGACAATCACGGTGGTGGTCTCGGGATCGGCTTGAACAAGCTGATCCGCGAGATGGGTCGCAAGTTCTCCCGCGAGATAAGTCTCCGCAGCCGTCGAACCCGCCTGCGCGGCGGAGATCGCGTGAATGTCCCAGTCGAGCCCGACGACGCGCTGGCATTTCTGGAGGAGGCGCTTGGCAAAAAATCCGGCGCCGCAGTAGGCGTCGATCAAAAGAGTCTCGTTAGGCGGAACCAGCGCGGCGATGGCGTCGGCCAGGTGAATCGCAACGGCATCGTTCGTTTGCGAAAAGACGCGCGGTCCGCCGTGCGCGCGTAAGGTGTAGTGACCCTCACGCGGACGCCGCGAGCGGAGCTCGGCCAGTTCTGCATTCACTTCCGGCTGCGCGATCGGGCAGCGTTCGACATCGATCAGGCGATGGGCGTCGTGCCGGTAGAACCCGACGATGCCGCTCTCGACATGGACGGTGATGCGGTTGCGATATTCGTAATCGAGCGGCGAAGGCACGATCGGGCGCAGCGGCGGCTCGCGAAATTTTCCGATCCGCTGAAGGGCCTGCTTCACCTGGCGCGATTTCCAGTGCAGCTGGTGCTCGTACTCCATGTGCTGGTAACTGCACCCGCCACAGCGGCCGAAGTATGGACAGCGCGGCTCGGCGCGATGCGACGACGCTTCCGCCACCCGCACGAGCTCGGCCTCGGCAAAGGATTTTTTTTCCCTAACGACCTGGGCCGTGACGCGTTCGCCCTCGATCGTGAAGGGAACGAAGACCGCCTTGCCTTCGGCGCGACCCACGCCTTTCCCGCCAAAGGCAATGTCGTCGATCGTTATTTCTATTTCCCGGTCCACAAAAAAAGCGCAGGCGGCCAGTTGTAGCCGGGGGCGGTGACCCCGGCAAGGGAAGACGCCGCGCGAGGAAGGTCGGGATCAGCGCTCCCGGCTCCAACGGAATCAGCAATCCCGGTTACAACAGATCCTGGACGGTCTTCAAATCGGGATCTTTTTTCGCGATCGCGCGAAAGTGTCCGTCCATCTGGAAACTGGTCTCGAGATAGCGCCGCGCATCCGCCAGGTGACCGAGGAGCGCTTCGTAACAGCCGAGATTGTAATAAAAAATCGGCTCGCGGCGCAGCGCCGGCGGACCTTTCAAAAGCACGCGGCGCGCGTCTTCCGTGCGGCCGAGCTGGTTCAAACAAAATCCGGCATGGAGAAATCCCGCCCCGCAATCGGGCGCGACGCGGCAGAGCTTGCGGCTGAGAATGAGGGCGCGCCGCCAGGATTGGCGCAGCATAAGGTGGTGCAGGCGCAGTTGGATTACTTCCGGCCGGTCCTGCTGCGCTTTCGGGATGGAGTTCAATTCGGCCATGGATTCGCGATCCATCCCGAGTTCGGCGTAGCCGCAGGCGCTGCGCAATTGCCATTCGAGTCTCATTCACTCTTCAAATAGCAATTGGCGGGCCCAGTGGTGTTTTGGCGCTGTTCCTCCGGGCGCTTTTTCTCCGGGGAGCGCGGGCGCCCCGCCCGCAGTGCCACGCGCCTCGCGGGACACACGCTGCGTGTGCGGAGCTGTTTGGCGAGGCGCCAAACAGAGCGGGCGAGGCGCCCGCGCTCCCCGGAACGAGGGCGGCGTCTACAAGAGCGCTTCCAATTCGCTCAGGCGTCGATCGAACAAACGCAGGGTGCTTTCGACGGGCGCGGGCGTACGCATGTCGACCCCCGCTGCCTGCAAAGTCTCGAGCGGAAATTTCGAGCCGCCGGATTTCAGGAAACCGAGATACGCCTCAACCGCGCCGGGCGCTCCGCTCATGACCCGCTCGGACAACGCGATCGCGGCCGAAATGCCGGTCGCGTACTTGTAAACGTAAAACGCGTTGTAGAAATGCGGGATGCGCAGGCACTCGAGATCGAGCTCGGGATCGAGCACGACGCCCGGGCCGAAATAGCCCTCGATCAATTTGCGGTACTCGGTTTTGAAAACCTCGAGCGTCAGAGCCTCGCCGCTCTCCTCCAGCGCGTGGATGACTTTCTCAAACTCGGCAAACATTGTTTGCCGAAAGAGCGTCCCGCGAATGTCATCGATCTGCCGATTGATGATGTAGGCGCGCATCTTCGGGTCGGTGGTGCGCTCGAGCAGATAATGGTTGAGCAGCTCTTCGTTAAAGGTCGAGGCCACTTCCGCGAGGAAGATCGGGTAATCGGAGTCCTGATAAAGCTGCGTTCGTTGCGCAAACCAGGTGTGCATCGAGTGCCCGGCTTCGTGCGCCAGGGTGTAAACGTCGGAGAAGACGTCGGGCTTGTAGTTCATCAGGATGTAGGGCGGGGCGCCGTAGCTGCCGGAGGAAAAAGCGCCGCTCCGTTTCCCTTTCGATTCGTAACGATCGCACCAGCGCCCGCGCAGACCGGCGCCGAGGGCCTCGACATATTCCTGGCCTAACGGGGCCAGCGAGGCGAGCACGTCGGTGATCGCTTCGTCGAAGGAAATGTTGGTCTCGATCTCCGCCACCAGCGGCACATAGGTGTCGTAGGGATGCAGCTCGTCCAGACCGAGCACCCGCTTGCGCAATTCGTAGTAGCGAAAGAGCGGCGCGAGATTTTGCCT